>NZ_JBDJAW010000078.1 GCF_039649665.1 Microbispora sp. ZYX-F-249
ATGTCCCGGCCAGCCTCCGGCCTGCTCGTAGTCGGCGCGGCGGATGAGGACGACGCCTTCGGCCATGACGGTGATGGCGCCGGGGCGAGTGGCGGTGCCGGCCCGCAGGCGCGGCACCCAGCGGCGCAGCGTCACACCGGTGTCGGGGTCGGCGATGCGCGGCTGGATGTAGGCCGCCCGGGGGTGGCGGCGGGCGACCGCGACGAGCTGGGCGAGAGTGTCGGTGGTGGGCAGGACGGCGTCGTTGTCGAGGAAGAACACGAATTCGCCGGCGTCCGGCCCGGCGAGGGCGTCGGCCCCGATGTTCCGTCCGGCGGGGATGCCCTCGTTGACGGGCAGGACCACCGTCTGGGCCCCGTGCGGCACGTCGTCGGGCTGCACGCCGTTGCCGACGATGACCACACGAAGATCGACCTCCTGCTGGGCGAGGAGGGATGCCATCGCCCGCCGGAACGGCTCGGGCCGGTCGTTCATGGTGAGCACCACCACGTCGACGGTGGCCTTGGCGCTGGTCATCGTGTCGGGTCTCCCGGATGGGTGTGGCGTTGGGCGTGCCGCCGACGGGGACGAACGTGACTGCGTTATGCGTCGTTCCCGTCGTGTTAACCCGCCCACCCTAGTGGTCGTCACCTGCGGTTTCGGGCCCGGACACAGACTGGACGACGCCGCTCGGCCTCCTGAGGCGTCCGCACGGCCTGAGCAGGCCGCCGTGACCGGTCACCCCTTCCACACCTCATGCAGGGCGGTGACGACCCGGTCGACGTCCGCGGGCGTCATGGCGGGGTAGCAGGGCAGGGACAGTTGCCGGGCGGCGGCGAGCTCGGTGACCGGCAGCGGGCGGTTGGCGTGCTCGCGGTAGAGATCCAGGTGGTGGACGGGCGTGAAGTGCCTGCTGGTCGCGATCTGCCGGGCGGCGAGCTGTTCGGCGACCTGGTCCCGCGTGAGCGGGGCGGCGGCCGGGTCGATGAAGATCGAGTAGAGGAACCAGCCCGATCGCGCCCCAGGCTGGACGGTCGGGGTGGCCAGGCCGGGCAGCCCGGCCAACGCCCCGGTGTAGGCGGCCGCGATCTGCGCGCGGCGCGCGGTGAAGGCGGGCAGCTTGCGCCACTGTGCGAGGCCGACCGCCGCGGTGATGTCGGGCATCACGTACTTCAGGCCGGGCACGGTCACCTCGTAGTCGGCGGTGCTGCGTGTGCCGTGCCGCTGCCATACCGACGAGTCGATGCCGTGCCGGCCGAGGAGGCGGGCGCGCCGCACCAGCGCGGCCCGGCCGATCAGCATGCCTCCTTCGCCGCTGGTGATGACCTTGTTGGCGTAGTAGCTGTGCGTGGCGAGGTCGCCGACGCTGCCCGCCCGCCGTCCGTCGCGGGTGGCGTACAGGGCGTGGGCGGCGTCCTCGATCAGCAGTAGCCCGCGGGCGTCGGCCAGCGCGCGGAACGCGGCCAGGTCGCAGGGGTGCCCGGCGTAGTGCATGACCACGATGGCCCGCGTCCGCAGTGTGATCGCGGCTTCGGCCGCGCCCGGGTCGATGGTGAAGGTGAGCGGGTCGACGTCGACGAACACCGGCCGGGCTCCGGTCTGCAGCAGCGCGTTCGGGGCCGCGCAGAACGTCAACGCGGGGGTGATCACTTCGTCTCCGTGGCGGAGGCCGGCGGCGAGGAACGCCAGGTGCAGCGCGGCGGTACACGACGACACCGCGAAGGCGTCTTCCACGCCGAGGTCGTCCCGTACGGCCTGCTCGAATTGCAGGGCCTTGGGGCCGTGGGTGAGCCAGCCGGAGCGGAGGGTGTCGGTGACCTCCGCGATCTCCTCGTCCCCGATGAGGGGACGGTTCCACGGCAGGAACGGCGGCTCCTCGGCGGGCGTCACCGGGCGCTCCGGTCGATCGCCGCGTACTCGGCGTGCAGGCGGTCGCAGGCGGCGGAGCGCAGGGCGGCGATCCGGCCCGCCCGGCGGGAGGCGATCAGGCCACGGTGGTTGTCGTATTCCTCCTGGTCCGGGTCGCCTACCTCCTTGCCGGCGACGGCGTCGGCGACCTCTTTGACGCCGGTGGACAGGCTGGTGGGGCAGGCGGCGTGCGGGAAGGCGGCTGCGAGCTTCGCGAACGACACGCGGTAGTCGCGGGCGTCGGTCTCGTCCCGCTCCGGGCCGCGTTCGATCCGCGCCCCGGGTACGGCCGCCTGCACGGTCTCGGCGATGTCGGCGATGGTGTAGTTCCGCTCGTCGGAGCCGACGTTGAACACCCGCGGCTCGGCGGCCGGGGTGGCAAGGGCGGCGGCCAGGACGTGGGCGACGTCGGCGACGTGCACCAGCGGGCGCCGCTGCGCGCCGCCGTTGAGCGGGATGTGGCCGTGCCAGGCGGCCTGCGCCGCCATGCGGTTGGCCACGGAGTCCAGCCGCTGGCGTGGGGAACGGCCGTGGACGGTGGCCAGCCGCAGCGTGGTCAGCGCCGCCCGCCCGGCCAGCATGCCTGTCAGGCGCCGCTCCGCGAGGACCTTGGTGCGGGCGTAAATGCCGAGCGGGTTCGGGGTGGTGTCCTCGTCCACGGTCCCCTCGCGGCTGCCGTAGACGCTGCAGGAGGAGAAGAACACGTAGTGGGGGACGGCCTCGTCGATGGCGGCCTGGGCGGCGATGACCGGGGAGGCGTAGTTGAGCTCGACGGCCAGCCGCTCGTCGACGGCGCAGGCGGGTTCGCCGACCAGCCCGCCGAGGTGGACGACCGCGCTCGCGCCGGCGACCGCGTCCCGCAGGGCGGCGGGGTCGCGCAGGTCGGCGTGGACGAACGCGGCGGCGCCGGGCAGCAGCCGGGCGGGGTCGTCGTCACGCTGGTAGATCAGCCCGTCGACCACGGTGACGTGGTGGCCGAGCGCGGCCAGGTGGCGGGTGGCGACGGCGCCGATGTAGCCGGCGCCGCCGAGCAGGACGATACGCACAGGGTGTTCCTTTCCAGGTGGGCGGGCGGGCGATGTGGCGCGGATCGGGGGGTTCAGTGGCCGGGTCGGTGGCCGCGGGCGAAGCGGGCCCTTCCCAGGGCTGTGAGGTGCAGGTCGGTGAGGCGCGGCACGAACATCACGTCGAGCTGCTCGACGGGGTGGAGCAGGCCGCGCTCGCACACGTCGGCGGTCCACACCGCCGCCTTGGCGGGGTGAGCGGGGTTGACGCCGATCTCGCCCTTGGGGAGGCGGGCGTTGAACGGGGCGGGCATGTTGTGGGCGTTCCAGTAGGCGTAGACCTCCAGGGCCTTGGCCTGCTCGAAGGTGTGGAACAGGTGCGGGTAGCGCGGCAGGCGCCGCATCTGCTGAAAGATCAGGTGGCCCAGCAGGTGCGGCGCGATCCGGGCGAGGGTGTCGAAGCCGGTGCCGCGGAAGGTCACGGACCGGGCGTCCTCGGCCGGGGCCAGGGCCAGGACGGCGAACAGGTGCGACAGCCGCTGCCGCACGTACTCGGTGGCGCCGGCGGCGAGGCCGGGCTCAACCTGCCCGACCAGGCGCACTAGCCGGTGATGGTCGGGGGCGAAGCGGGCCAGGTCGAACAGGCGGCCCATGCCGGCCACGGCGGTGAACGCCACCGCCTTGGTGAGGCGGGTGTTCATCTCCCCCGCCTGCGCTAGCTCTTTGGTCTGCGGGCTGGTGGAGTGGAGCAGCAGGTACTCCGACAGCACCTCGAAGTACAGGTAGCCGAGGAACGGCATGGCGGGGACGGTGACGGCGAGCCGGTCGATGAACGCCTTGCCGGGTGTGGCTGCTCCGCAGGCGTTGGCGAGCAGGACGTCGAGGAAGGCGGCCGCTGCGCGGACCTGCTCTCCGGCGGCCCGCCGCAGCTCGGCGTCCTCTTCGCCGGTGAGGACTCCCCGGTAGGTCAGGTAGGTCCGCAGGTGGACACCGCCCAGCCGGAGGTAGTCCAGCCCTTTGGGCGGGATCGGCGCGTGCGGGGTGATCTCGATGACCAGGGGCCGCGTGCCGGGTTTGGTCTGCAGGAGGTAGGAGCCGAGGTTGTGCGGCCGCAGCCCGGCCGCCTCCTTGGTGAGGGGGGCGCAGTACAGCGCCCCGACCAGGCACCCGGCGGACGCGCACAGTTGCCCGGTGGCGCGGATCAACTCCAGCGCGCCGGTGGTGTGCATGAGGCGGATCGGGCGGCCGCCGGCCAGCGCGTGCAGCATGGCGTTGTCCCGCAGCAGCCGGCCGTTCGGCGTCTGGGTCTCCAGACGGGCGCGCCAGTCGGATTCGCCGGCGGCGAGCCCGGCCGGGGCGGGCCGGTCGGCGGGGGCGGCGAAGTCGGTGTGGGCGTAATCCCAGTCGGGGGCGTGCATCCGGTGGTCCTTCTACTGCCCGGTGAGGGTCTGCAGGGCGTGGGCGAGCGCCTGGTGGTGGGTGGCTCCGTCGAGCCGCGCCTGCTCGCTGACCGCCATGAGGTCGAACGCGACCGCAGGGAGCCACTCGGGGATCGTGACCCGCAGGTAGGCGGGGTCGGGCCACCACCGCAGGGCGGGCAGCCGGTAGCGGTCCATGGCGTCGGCGGCGAGCAGCAACTCGGCCAGCATCGGCGCGAGCCGGTAGGCGCGGCGGTCCGCCCCGGTGCGGCCCTCGCGGGGCACGTCGTGCAGACGGATCGCCGCGCACGCCGACGTGAGCTGCCGCGGCGGCAGTACCAGGCCGAACGCGGCGGTGACGGCGCCGCCGTGGCGCGACAGCCAGCGGGCGGCGCGTTTGCCGTGCCCGGGGTCGGCGCGGTCGTCTCGCCGCCGGCAGTCGTGCACCGCGGCGGCCACGCACAACGCCGTCAGCTCCTCCCGGTCCAGGCGGTGCTCCTGGCCGAGGAGGGAGGCGAGCACGGCGACGCGGGCGTTGTGCCCGATGCCGTGGATCGAGTTCGCCTGCCGCGGGTGCCGGAACCAGGCCGGGTCCGGTGTGAGCAGCAGCGGCTCATACGGCAACGCGTCAGGTGCGGCGCCGGCCGTGGGGCGGTTGGCGATGATCCAGGACAGGGTGTCCTGGTCCATGACCTGATGGTCGGGAAGGCGCCGCTGCTCGGCGAGGTCCTTCAGGCAGGTCATGCGGCCACGACCGAGGTGCCGCCCAGCCAGCGCGGGATCGCCGACGGGGTCGCCTGCAGCCAGGCCACGTACCGGTCGACGCCCTCGTCAACGACGATCCGCGGCTGCCAGCCGAGCAGCTCCCGGCTTCGGACGGTGGAGGCGTACCCGCCCAGCGGGTCGCCTTCGGGGCGCGGCGCGTCCACGAGCTGGGCTGCCGGATAGTGCCCGGCGATGCGCTGCGCAATGGCCCGCACGGTGGTGGGGATGCCGGTGCCGACGTTGATGGTCTGTCCGGCGGCCCGGTCGGCCACGAGCGCCAGCACGGTCGCGTGTGCGATGTCGTCGACATGGACCATGTCCCGCACCTGGTGACCGCCGCCGTGCAACAGCAGCGGCAGCCCGAGCTGCGCCCGCATCGACAGGCACGCCACCATCCACGAATGGGAGCCGGGCTTGGGCACCTGCGGGTCGCCGTACACCGAGAAGTACCGCAGCACCGTGAACGTCGTGCCGCTGCCGGCCAGCATGAGCCGCACCTGATGCTCCGCCCACGCCTTGCAGTTGGCGTACACGCTGATCGGATCGGTCGGCTGCTCCTCGGAGAACTCGCTGACACTCCCGCCGCCGTCGCCGTACACCGACGCCGACGACACGAACACCAGCCGCCGCACCGTACGGGAGGTGAGGACCTCCTGCAGGATCGTCTGCGTGCCGGCGACGTTCGCGGCGAACGCCACCTCCGGCCGCCGCGTGCAGGCGGCGACATCGGCGTATGCGGCGGCGTGGATGACATAGTCCGCTCCGTCGACCAGCGCGCGGACCGTCGCGGCCTCGCGGACGTCACCGAGGACGACCCGCGTGCTTTCGTCCAGGCCGAACAGGGCCCGCACCGAGTGCGGATAGGCATCCATCCGGTCGAGCGCCACCGGTGCGGCGCCGACGGCGGTGAGCAGCCGCATGACCCGGCTGCCGACCAGCCCGCCGCCACCGGTGACCAGCACACGAGCCCCCCGGAGGGGACTCAGACGCGGATCAGGCACAACATCCACCAGACGAATCCTTCGGTGAGACGGAAGAAGGGAAGACGCCGTCCCCGTCGTGGTGACCGAAACGCGGACACCAGCAGGGGCACGGGCAGCTTGGAACGGCCCAACTGTGCGTCACACCGCACGAGGGCTGGTAGATGGCGGGTGACGCCCCGCAGTCGGACACACCGCGCCTCCTCGCCCGGGCACCGCGCGCCCTCTTGCCCCCGCCGCCCGACCCGGGAGATCGTGGGTCACAGCCCCTCACCCAGCCCCAGCACGTGGGAAGGCCCCCGGTGGAGACCCCCGACAGCCGGACACCACACGACGCGCAATGCGCCCAGCAGGTGCGAACCCGCGCCATCGCCGAGCACGACGGCGCCGAACTGCCGCCGCGTGCACTCCACGCCGTCGCCGAACAGATACGCGCCTGCTGCGGGCACTCTCCGCTCAAGTCCCTGCGGCTGGCCGCCGGCTGGACCGTCACACAGGCAGTGGCCGAACTTGCACGCACAGCCCGAGCGGCAGACCTGCCCGAACGCGGCATCGACGCCCGCACCTGGCGGCGCTGGGAGTCCCAGTACGTCCGCCCGGACGACGACTACCAGGACCGGCTCGCCCGCCTATTCGCCACCGACCCCGTACGGCTCGGATTCGCCAACGACTACACCCACCAACAAGGGGGCAGCACGAACCGCCGAGACGCCCTACGCACGCTGGGCGCCGCAGCGCTCGTCGCACCCACCCTCGGGCGAGCCTCGGACGCCGAACGGATCGCCCGCGAGCTGACCCGGATCAGCGAAACCACCGACGTCGGCCCATCCACGCTCGACGGCCTGCGGCAGGTCATCGCCGACTACGGCCACCAGTACGCCCGCTACCCCGCCGGCGACCTCTGGCAGGCCGCGCTCACCGACCGCCACCGCGTCGCCGAACTGCTCCAGCTCCGCACCACGCTCCGACAGCGCCGCGAGCTGTATATCGCCGCCGCCTGGCTGTCGGTCATCCTCGCCTGGTCCGCCCACGACCAGGGCGACAACCGCGCAGCGCTCGCGTACGCGGCCGACGCGCGGCACCACGCGGACCAGGCCGACCACGACGAGCTGAACGCCTGGGCGCACGACATAGCCGCGACCGTCTGGTTCTACAGCGGCCGCCCCGACGAAGCGCTCCGCGCTGCCGAACGCGGCGCCTCCGCCGCCCCTGTCGGCACCTCAGCGCGCGTGCGGCTCACCGGACAACTCGCCCGCGTCCACGCCCGGCTCGGCCACGCCGACGCCGCTACCGAAACGCTGCAGGTCCTCCTCAAACAGGCCGAACAGGAACCCGTGCACGCCGCCGGCCTGTTCACCTCCGATACCGCCCGCGTCCTGTCGATATCCGCCACCGCATACTTGTCCCTCGACCAGCACGAGCAGGCCCGCCGAACCGCGCAGGAAGCCGTAAGCGTCTATCAGCAGGCCCCACCCGGGTCGTCTCCCACGCGGCAGGCGATCACCCGGATTGACCTGGCCATCGCCTGCGCCCGGCTCGGCGACCCCGACCGGTCCGTGACCGAAGGCCTCACCGCGCTGACCGCCACCCGCTACGCCGCCGCGATCGTCACCCGCGCAAAGGACCTGCAGAAGATGCTGGAAAGCGACTACCCGTCTGCGGCCGTCGTCGGCAACCTCAAGCGAGGCCTCGCAGAGCTGCATACTGCTCAGCACTAACGCCGTCCCAGCGCCCTCGGGGACGGCACGTCCCCGCCCCACTGGACGACCGCAACCGGCAGGCTCCCGAGTGGCCCGGATGACGCAGCACGTGAACCGCCAACTGATCGAGCACGACTTCCCGACGGGCACGGCCCGCACATCATCTATCCGCCAGTCCGGTTCGCTGTGATATGGCCGTTCCATCCCAGGTCACGCCGAGGCGTGCTCGCCGAGCGACCACTGGATTCCGCCCGATTCTGTCAACATTCTGTCACGCTGTGTAGTGTGCTGCTGGCGTACGTGGACGAGAGCTACACCCGCGACCGCTACTCCATGGTTGCGCTGCCGGTCCCGGACGACCGGACGATCTCCCTGACGTGCGCCCTGGACGAGGTCGTGACCGGGGCCGCGCAGGCGTACGGGGTCGTCCCGCTGGCGGAGTTGCACGGCACGGACCTGTTGCACGGCAACCGTGGCTGGGAGCCGAGCGTGAAGATGCTGCGGGCGGCAATCGGGGTCTACCATGCGGTGTTCCTGGCCATCCCCGACCATGAGGTGGTTACGGGCCCGATCCCGAGGAGGCCCCCAGGGGACGATGCCGCGTGAGGGGGAGCACCGCTTGGGGGGATGAGTCGTTCCAGGAGCACGACACGACCGGCTTCTACATCATCGCTGCAGTGATCATCCCCGCTTCCGCACAGGAGTCGGCGCGTGCGCAGATGCTGCAGGCGCAGGCCCGGCACGCTCCGGCCAAGCTGCACTGGGTCGCCCGCGATGACAAAGAGCGGTTGGAGCTGGCCTATACGGTGGCCGAGATCGACGGGTTGCATGTCGTTGCGGTCGGGTCCCCGGTCCACCAGCGCAGGCAAGAGCGAGCCCGCGCCTACTGCCTTCACCAGCTGGTGCTCGAGCTGCACGGGTTCGGAGTCGAGCAGCTGTTCATGGAGGCCCGCCAGCCAACGCTCAACACTAGGGACGTCACCACTGTGCAGCACGCCCGCTACACACTGCCCAAGGGCACCCGCTTCCGCATCGATCATCTGCCCGGCGCGGGCGAGGCCCTGCTGTGGGTCGCCGACATCGTGGCCGGCGCCGTCCGCGCCGAGAAGCTGGGCGACCCTCGCTACCGGGAGATTCTCGGCGAGAGGGTGATCGACTTCCCCGTTAGGGTGCTCTGATTCGGACCCTGAAATGCGCTAGGCCAGGCTCCCGGTCATGCCCCAGGTCACCTGGCCTCACGGCTTCCAGGAACCCGCGGTTCCTGGCGTCACCGACAGACTACCTTGGGTGGCTACGTCACCGGAAGCACAGCGGCTCAGCCGGGCCCGCCCGGAAGATCCAAGCGAACCGTTCCGATCGACGTGGCCGCTCGGAAGGCCTCCCTGCTGCGCAGCGGCTGGATGCCCGAGCCGCGCGCGATGGCGGGACCCAAGGCTCATCGGAGTTTCCTCCTGCTTGCAGGTAGCGTGCCTGGCTGCAGCGCCGTCAAAGCCGCCAGCCGTAGATGACGGAGGTGAACGGGCCGGTTCTGCTCGTAGTTCGGACCGGGCCGCCGTGGCAAGGCCTTCCCGATGTCCGCCGCCAGGCGACTGGGACCTGTTCATCGGCTGGATCCTCGCCGATCGGTACATACACACGCGACACACTGGCGCACGCTCAGGCCCCGTCCCTCCGCCTGCCTTACGCGGCCAACCTCATGGTCATTGCCGTGCAGCACTCGAAAGAGAATGAGTATGATTCCGGGTATGAGCGGAGACCGGAAGGCGCGGATAACCATCACCGTGGACCCCGACGTCCTCGAATATGCCGAGCATCTCGTCGCCGCCGGCAAGGCCACCAGCGTGGCCGCCGTCTTCAACGACGCCATCGCGGAAAAGCGCATCACTGACCAGCGTGCACTTGCCCTGCTGCGCGAACGCGCCCGGCAGGCCGACCCAGCGCGGGTGGCTCGCATGATGCGACACGTCAACCGCCAGCTCGCCGAACACGGGTTCCCGGCGGCACCAGGTGAGTGATTTCACTGCCACTCCGTACATCCTCGACACCAGCGTTCTAGCCGATGTCGCCCGCGGAGACGCCGACCTGATCGGCCTCCTGCAGGACTTCGACCGGGCAAGGCAACCGCTCATCGTCCCCGCGCTGGCCGCCGCCGGGGCGCTCCTCGACGGCCGCGGCACGCCGGACGCCCAGGCACTGCTCGCCGGCTTGGCCGCGTTCGAGCACGCCATTGTCGCCCCACTGGACGGCATCGCCCAATCCGCCAAGCTTGTCGACACGATGTCCATCACCGGGCTCGACATCTATGACGCCCACGCCGCCGCCATCGCGGACGTGTCGGTCTGCCCGATCCTCACCCTGGACGGCGACAAGTGGCAGCAGCCGTCCCGCGCTCTGGACAACCCCCTGCACGTCATCGAGATCGCCGACCCCGACGAATAGCAGCCGACCTGCTCGACTACCTATTGCACGACCGCGCCCGGTCGTACGACTCCCGCCGCCCAGGAGAGTCGTAAGCATGGTTTATGCATATCTTGCTTCGCGGAACGTCTCGTGTTCACGGTGACTGCAGGATCTTCAGCGGGAACCCGCCGCTGTTCGGCATTCCACGGTCGCGATCGCGTCGGGTTCGGGTCGGCTCTGCCGGGGGCAGTGGCTAGCGTCGGGGGACGCTGTGGAAACCTCGACTGCGACAGCGGCTCGGGATAACCTCCAAACTGCTCGTTACCGTCGGCATCTCAACGCTGGAACCCCGAGGAGTTCCTGCCGCCCGTGCTGAGCTCTCATCAGGCCCCCCGTTCACGACTTGCGACGGGCATCCATCGGTAATCTGCTCGATGCTGGTGTGGACCTGGGGATCATTCAGGCGGCTCGCGTGGTCGAAGAGCGCCGGCCACGCTCACGAACTACGACCGGCGGCCCGCCAAGCGCAGGGCCGAGACACAGCAATGGACGCGTTACGCGACGTTGGGGCGGTCGCACGCCTGGACCTCGCGCATGCGGGCCGCCCGTCCGGGTCTCCTTCACGTCAGCGATGTCGAGGGCGGCAACGCGGCAAGTGATGACCGGAGAGCCGCATGCCCGGCCTGCTGGCTGGCGGAGCGCGACGGCGGGCGTGGTGAGCGGCCGCCGCTTGATCCCCTATGAGAACAATTCGGCAATCACTACGGTCTGGTGTACTTCGGTTGGTCGTTGGCTGATAACCCGTGGCGTTGTATGTGTGCTGCTTCCGCCCGATGATTTCGCGCAAGGGCGTCGAGGAAAAGCTGGATGGCTACTACGTCGCCTGCATCGACCCACACCCGCAGCTCCTCCATCCGCCCCTGCTCGGCCAGAAGGTCGACCAACCGGCTGGTGGCCCACCCGTCGCCGGCGTCGACCCGCGCCCGCAGCTCCTCCACCCGCCCCTGCTCGGCCAGAAGGTCGACCAACCGGCTGGCGGCCAGCTCATCGCCGGCGTCGGCCCGCGCCCGCAGCACCACCAGCGCCTCCTCCACCCGGCCCTGCTCGGCCAGCAGCTCGACCAACCAACGCGCGGCCCACCCGTCGCCGGCGTCGACCCGCGCCCGCAGCTCCTCCACCCGCCCCTGCTCGGCCAGCAGGTTGACCAACCGGCTGGCGGCCAGGTCATCGCCGGCGTCGGCCCGCGCCCGCAGCTCCTCCACCCGCCCCTGCTTGGCCAGCAGGTTGACCAACCGGCTGGCGGCCAGGTCATCGCCGGCGTCGGCCCGCGCCCGCAGCTCCTCCACCCGCCCCTGCTTGGCCAGCAGCTCGATCAACCGGCGCGCGGCC
>NZ_JBDJAW010000079.1 GCF_039649665.1 Microbispora sp. ZYX-F-249
GGCGAGCCTGGCCGGCGTCACCAGGAGGCGGACCAGGTCGTGCGCCCGCTTGCCCTCCTCCATCCGCGCCCAGTAGTTGATCTTCCAGGCGAGGGACCAGCCCGTGCCGTCGTCGCCGCGCAGTTCGAGGGTCCGCCGCGCCGCGTCGTACAGCTCCGGGGTACCGCGCTTGGTGATCTGGTTGCTGGGGTGCAGGCCGTACAGGTGGGAGACGTGCCGGTGGTTCCGCTCGGTCTCGACCCAGTCGTAGAGCCACTCCTGGATGTTGCCGCGCGAGCCGATCTTCATCGGGGGGAGCCGGTCCTTGGCGGCCAGGACCTGCGCCCGGAAGCTCGCGTCCACACCGAGAACCTCGCTCGCCTCGGCGCAGCCGTGGAACAGGTCGCGCAGGATCTGGTTGTCCATCGTGGGCCCCGCGGCCACGCTGGCGTTCGAGTGGTGAGCGAGCTCCGGCGAGTTCGACGGGTTCGTCACCAGATATCCGAGCTTCGGCTCCTCCACGAGAGTGTCGAGGAAGAACTGGGCGGCGCCCTTCATGGCCGGGTAGTTCTTGCGGAGGAACTCGACGTCGCCGGTGAACAGGTAGTGGTCCCAGATCATGGTCGCCAGCCACGCGCCGCCGGTCTGCCACATGCCCCAGAACGCGCCGTCGACGACGGAGGTCGCCCGCCACGCGTCGGTGTTGTGGTGGGTGACCCAGCCGCCGGCGCCGTACTGCACCTCGGCCGTGCGGGCGCCGGTCTCGGTGAGGTCCTTGATCATGCCGAACACCGGTTCGTAGCACTCCGACAGGTTCGTGGTGTCGGCGGGCCAGTAGTTCATCGGCAGGTTGGCGTTGATGGTGTACTTCGAGTCCCACTGCGGGCTCATCGAGTCGTTCCAGATGCCCTGGAGGTTGGCCGGCTGAGTGCCGGGACGCGAGCAGCTGATCAGCAGGTAACGGCCGAACTGGAACAGCAGCGCGGAGAACTGCGGGTCCTCGACGGCCCCGTGCTGCGCGATCCGGACGTCGGTCGGCTGGTCGGCCGCGTCGGTGCGGCCGAGGTCGAGCGTCGTGCGCCCGAACAGCGCCTGGTAGTCGGCGACGTGCCTGGAGCGCAGGTCGTCGTAGGTCTTGCCCTGCGCGGCGTCGAGGTGCCGCCGCGCGATGCCCTGGTAGTCGCCGCTGACGTCCTTGTAGCTCACGTAGCTGGAGCCGATGGAGATGAGCAGCGTCACGCTGTCGGCGGCCGACACCTGGAGCGTTCCGCCGGAACTGGTGACGGTGCCGCCCTCGGCGACGGCCTTGGCCAGCGCGAGGAACTTGACCTGGCCGGTGATGCCCTCGAAGTTGCCCGAGACGCCGTCGAGCGCCACCGTCGTGCCGTCCGGGCTGGTGAGCGTCGTGCGCTGGGGACTGTCGAACGTCGCGCCGAATGTGATCGAGCCGGGCTTGTCGGCGGTCAGCCGGATGACGATGACCTGGTCGGGCGCGCTCGCGAACACCTCGCGCCTGTACCGCACGCCGTTCAGGAGATAGGTGACGGACGTGGTGGCGGTGGTGAGGTCCAGCTGGCGGTTGTATTCGGAGAACCCGCTGGTGCCGGGGAAGGTCAGCCTGATGTTGCCGACGGTCTGGTAGGCGAGCTGGCCCGCGGGCTTGCCCAGCATGTTCTGGTCGATCAGGGTCTGGGCCTCGGCCCATTTGTCCTCGAAGACCAGGCGCCGGATCTCCGGCAGCGCCGCCAGGCCCTTGGGATTGCTCTGGTCGTACGGCCCGCCGCCCCAGACCGTGTCCTCGTTGAGCTGGAGCCGCTCGGTGTCGACGTTGCCGAACACCATGGCGCCGAGGCGCCCGTTGCCGATGGGGAGGGCGCGCAGCCAGTCCGTGCCGGCGCCTCTGTCGTACCAGAGCGCCAGGTCATTGGCCGCGCGTACCTCCGCGGGTGCCACCGATCCGGCCCGGGCGACCGCCGTCCACTGCATGGGCAGCATCAGAGCCCCTGCTCCGACCGTACCGATCTTCATCAATTGCCTGCGCGACAGGTCTGGCATCTCGCTTCTCCAAGCGCATCGCGGCCTTGCGGACAACCGGCACCCGCGCATGGACGACGAGCTCGCGAACGACGAGACGAGGGGGGTGCGAGGGGGCCGGCGGCTCAACGAGGCTCTGTGTGGGGGGAGTGACCGCAAAGCTACAAAGATTTGATGTATGCGTCAACGGCCGTTATCAAACAGTCCAAAAATGGGCATCTACCGCCGCTTGCGGCCGGAAACATCTAACCTTTGGTTTGGTGGCGCCGCCCGCCGTGGCGGAGTCCGCCGGCACCCGGGGCGGCCGGCCGAGCGGAATACGATCGGAGCCTCGGGAAGACGCCCCCCGCATGAGGCTCCGGCCGGGACCGAGGGAACCCACTGCCATGTCACGCACAGAGGACGTAGTAGACAACATCAAGCGGATGATCCTCGACGGAGTGCTCCGGCCCGGCGACCGCCTGCCCGTCGAGAAGGACCTCGCCGAGTCGCTGGGCGTCTCGCGCGGCGCGTTGCGCGAGGGAGTGTCGGCCCTGTCGATCCTCGGGATCGTCAGCACCCGGCAGGGTGACGGGACCTACGTCACGAGTCTCGACGCGACGCAGCTGCTGGCTCCGATGGGCTTCGTCGTCGACCTCCACGGCCAGGGCGACCCACGGCACGTGTACGCCGTCAGGCGTCTGATCGAGTGCGAAGCGGCGCGGATCGCCGCCACCAGGATCACCGACGAGGCGCTCGGCCAGGCGAGGGAACTGCTGGACGAAGCGGCCCGCATGGTCGGCCAGGCGCCCCACGACCACGAGCGCCTCATCGAGATCGACATCGCCTTTCACCGCATCATCGCGGCCCACTCCGACAACCCGGTCCTGGTCGGCCTGATCGAGGCGTTCGCCAGGCGCACCGTCCACGGGCGGCTGTGGCGCAGCCTTCACGAGGAGGACGCCGACCGGCGCACCCACGACGAGCACGTGGCGATCTGGACGGCGCTGGCGGCACGCGATCCCGAGCGGGCGCGTATCCGGATGGCCAACCATCTCATCGGGGTCGAGGAGTCCCTGAACCGCCTGCCCGGCGACGGCGGCCCGCGCCGGGCAGGGGACCGCTGAGACGCCGCACGCCCTCCGCGCGGGAGCGCGGGGCGCGTGCGGCGGGATGGGTCAGACCGCGGTGATGGTCCATTGGAGGTTGGTGCTGGAGCCGGGTGCCCACAGCTTGACGTTGGAGCCGGCGGTGGTGGTGCCGCCGCTGTCGAGGCAGGTGCCGGTGCCGCGGTTGACGATCTGGTAGCGGCCGTTGCCCATGTCGGTGAGTTTCCATTGCTGGTTGTCGCCGCCGTTCCAGGGCGCCTGCTTGCACAGGGCGCCGCTGGTGGTGTCGCCCCAGCTGTCGGCGACCATGCCGTTGGTGCGGTTGACGATGCGGTACCAGCCGCTTCCCAGAGCGACGAGCTGCCATTGGAGGTTGGTGCTGCCGTCCCAGTTCCACTGCTTGAGGTTCGAGCCGGAGGCGACGTTGCCGCCGCTGTCGAGCACGAGGCCGGTGGTGACGTTGGTGATCCGCACGTAGCCGGTGGGGGTGGAGCCGCCGCCGAGAGTGGGGATCTGGCCGTTGAAGGTCAGTTTGACCACGTACGCCGGTGCGCTGAACGGGGCGGTGGACGAGGGCATCGAGACGTGCAGGCCGGAGCCGTCCTGGGTGCGGCCGGGCAGGGTGACGTACTGACCCGCGGCGGAGCCGAGCAGCTGCACCGAGGCGAGGTTGCTCAGGTTGATCCGGTTGGCGCCCAGGGTCGTGATGTGCAGTGTGGCGCCGGGCCAGCCCAGGACGGTGGCGTACAGGACCGTGTTGTCCTTGCTGCGGGTGAAGCGGATGTCGGTGTTGGTCCCCGCCCGTGGTGTGGTGAAGGAGCCGCCGCCCATCTGCGTCGGCCCCTCTCCGTAGACGGTCCAGGCGCGGGTCGAGTAGACGGACTCGCCGAAGCGCTTGAGGTAGTCGCCGATGCCCAGCAGGATCGACCGCTGCCCGGAGGGGATGGTGCCGTCGGCCATCGGGGCGATGTTCAGCAGCATGGTGCCGTTCTTGCTGACCCGGTCGATGAGGGAGTGCAGCATGGCGTTGAGGGAGTAGTAGCCGATGCCGTTGGTGTAGCACCAGCTGGAGCTGGAGATGCTGTCGTCGGTGAGCCAGTAGGGGGTCTGGACGGCGGCGGGTCCGCCGCGCTCGTAGTCGAAGACCTCGCCCCGGGTGTTGAACCCGTCCTTGTACGTCGCGACGACGTCCTTGTTCCAGGCGACCGCCTGGTTGTAGTAGTACGCGAGGAAGGCCAGCCGCCGGGACTCGTCGAGACGGCTGAGGTTGAAGTCCTGCCAGATGATGTCGGGCTGGTAGCCGTCGATGACCTCTTTGAGCTTGTCGTACCACAGCTGCTGTTCGTCGGCGAAGCCGAGCTGGCCGTACAGCTTCTTGAGCGAGGTGGAGGACTGGGACGGCGCCCACTGGTAGAAGCCGGTGAAGTTGTAGGCGTGGTGCATCGCCACCAGCAGCTTCAGGCCTTTGGCCCGGATGGCGTCGGCGTGCAGGCGCAGCAGGTCGAGCCTGGGCCCGGTGGCGACGGAGTTCCACTCGTTGACCCTGCTGTTCCACATGGAGTAGCCGTCGTGGTGCTCGGCCACCGGGCCGGCGAATCTCGCGCCGGCGTCGGCGAACAGTTGCGCCCACTCGTTGGGGTCGAAGTTGCCTCCGGCGGACTTCAGCTTCGGTGCGAACTGCACCCAGTTGCCGGCTTTGTCCCGGGCGCCGTTGATGAAGTTGTGGTACGGCCACGCTGACGGGTCGCCGTAGACGCTCTTGTGGTGGTTGTTCTCGTTCGACCCGTTGTTGTACATGTTGCGCGGGTACCACTCGTTGGCGAACGCCGGGACGCTGAACACGCCCCAGTGGAAGTAGACGCCGAATTTGGCGTCCTGGAACCACTCGGCGGCCGGCGGGTGCTGGTCGACCGACGACCAGTTCGGGCTGTAGCTCTGCGGCCCGGCGGTGGCCCAGGCCGGGTTCACCTTGAGCATGCCGGCGGCGGTGCCGAGGCCCGTCGCGATGAGCAGCTGCCTGCGGCTGAACCGGAACGACGATGACGAGGACATGTGGGGAACCTCTCTGGAGCGGGGGGAGCTCTGCTGGGGGCGTTCCCGACCGGCCGGTGGACCTCGCCGGCCGTGCGTGGGGTGGACGTCCCGCATGCCGGGGACGTGCACCTCGCGGCTGTGCCGCCGCGCACGACGACTTTCACCACGTGGACATGGGATGTTTGTAAGTCAACGTCGGCGATCTGTCCAGGCTTCTCGCCGGATCGCGGACGTGGGCGCGCAGACAACCCATGTCTGTGCTGTCGGTGCCGTCTCGTGAGGGGTCTGTACGTTTCATGCCCCAGCCACGACCGAGGGTCAGGGAACCGCGGGAGTCTCGCTGAGGGAGTGACCGAGGTTTTCGCGCAGCCAGGTCTCGGTGGTGCCGACGTGGATGAGGGCGGCGGCGTGCGCGAGTGGGGCGTCGCGGTGGGCGAGGGCGCGGTAGATGGCGGCGTGTTCGGTGATGGTGCGGTCGGCGGCGTTGGCTTCGGCGAGGCCGCGCCAGACGCGGGAGCGGAGGGTCCGGCCGGCGATGCCGCCGAGCAGGGCCGACAGTGATTTGTTGCCGGTGGCGTCGAACACGGCGCGGTGGAAGGCGTCGTCGTGGTGCGTGAGGGCTTCGACGTCGTCTCGAGCGTCGATCATGGCGTTGAGGTGGCGTTCGACTTGGGCGAGTTGGGCGGGGGTGATGCGGGTGGCGGCCAGTCCGGTGGCGATGGGTTCGAACAGGCGCCGGACTTCGGTGATTTCCAGGAGGTCGTCGCCGCGCATCATCTCGACGGCGAGGCCGACGCCTTCGAGGAGCAGATCGGGGGTGAGGCTGGTGACGTAGGTGCCGTCGCCTCTGCGTACTTCGAGTACGCGGGTGGTGACGAGGGAGCGGACGGCCTCCCTGAGGAGGTTGCGGGACAGGCCCAGTTCGGCGGCGAGTTCCTGTTCCGGGGGCAGCCGGGCGCCCGGGGGGAGGGTTCCGTCCTTGATGAGCTGCCTGATGCGTTCGATCGCCTGCTCGGACAACGACATAGGAGGATTCTGGTCCCTCCGGGCCGCAAATCCGCACGCGCCCCGTTGTCCGGAGGGCTGGACATGCGATGTATCGGCCTTCCTCCCGACCGTGGACGCACCCGATTCGTCGGACCCTTCGTGCACGAGTGCGAGGGATTTTCGTGATTCTTCCCTAGGGTCTGGACACTGACCGGGGTTTGGTCATAGAAAGACATCCCATGTCCTGTCGGTGATGAGCTCGCTTCGGGCGAACTCGCCGGAGCCCGCGCGTCGCGCTCCGGTCCTGTCCGAGCGCGGCGCGGTCAGCGGCGGCACCCGTGGTGCTTCAAAAGGAGAAACGATGGTACGCAGACGGTTCGCGCTCGCCGCGGCCTTGACCTTATCGGGGTGCCTCGCCGTGGCCTGCGGCGGGAACAACGGGAGCAGCGGAAGCGGCGGCTCCGGCGGCGACGCCGCGGCGAAGCCGGTCATCGGCGTGGACTACCCGCGTTCGGACACCGACTTCTGGAACTCCTACATCAGCTACGTGCCGAAGTCCGCCGGCGAGCTGGGCGCGGACACCAAGACCACCAACTCCCAGAACGACATCGCGAAGCTCACCTCCAACGTGCAGACCCTGGTCGGGCAGGGCGTGAAGGCCGTGGTCATGGCGCCGCAGGACACCGCCGCCGTGGCCCCCACACTGCAGCAGCTCGAGAACAAGAAGATCCCCGCCGTGCTGGTGGACACGCGGCCCGACACGGGGAACGCCTTCATGGTCGTCCGCGCCGACAACCGCGCGTACGGCGAGAAGGCCTGCCGCTTCCTGGGCGAGAAGCTTCAGGGCAAGGGCAAGGTGGTCATGCTGGAGGGCGACCTGGCCTCGATCAACGGCCGGGACCGCACCGAGGCGTTCAACGACTGCATGAAGCAGAACTACCCCGGCATCAAGGTGTTCGGCGAGGCGACGAACTGGGACGGCGCCGTGGCCTCGCAGAAGCTCTCCACGGTCCTGACCGCGAACCCGGACGTCAAGGGCGTCTACATGCAGTCGAGCTTCGCCCTCGCGGGCACGCTGCAGGTGCTGAAGCAGCGCGACCTGCTGGTGCCGCCGGACGACCCCAAGCACGTCTTCGTGGTCTCTAACGACGGTATCCCGCAGGAGCTCAAGGACATCGCCGCCGGGAACATCGACGCCACCGTCTCCCAGCCGGCGGACCTGTACGCCAAGTGGGCGCTGTCGTACGCGAAGGCCGCGATCGAGGGCAAGACCTTCCAGCCGGGCAAGACCGATCACGACAGCACCATCATCGAGGTGCGGCCCGGCCTGCTGGAGGACCAGCTGTCCGCGCCGCTCGTCACCGCCGACGGCGGCACCTACGGCGGGATCCCCAGCGTGAAGCACGATGACAAGTCGCTGTGGGGCAACAACCTGAGCTGAGAGGGCGTGGCCATGGAAGAGTTCGCGGGAGGGCCCGCGAGCCCTCCACCCGCCCGTGACGACGGGCGGACCCGCACGGGCGCGCCCGTCGCCGAGGCGGAGCGCATCACCAAGAGATACGGCGAGACGGTGGCGCTCGACCGGGCGCACATCACGATCAATCCGGGGGAGACGCACGCCCTCGTCGGCCGCAACGGCGCGGGCAAGTCGACCCTGGTCTCCATCCTGACGGGACTGCAGGCGCCCGACGACGGCGAGGTCCGCTTCGCCGGGGCCCCCGCCCCGCGGCTCGCGGACCGCGACGCCTGGCGGGAGCGGGTCGCCTGCGTCTACCAGAAGTCCACGATCATCCCTGAGCTGACCGTGGCGGAGAACCTCTACCTGAACCGGCACGACCGCAACCGGTTCGGGCTGGTCGGCTGGAAGGGCCTGTGGCGCAAGGCGGCCGAGCTGCTGGAGGCCTGGTCGGTGGACGTCGACGTCCGCCGGCCGGCCGGGGAGCTCGGAGTGGAGCAGCGGCAGTTCGTGGAGATCGCCCGGGCGCTGTCGTTCGGCGCGCGGTTCATCATCCTCGACGAGCCCACCGCCCAGCTCGACGGCGCGGCGATCGCCCGTCTGTTCGACCGGATGCGGGCGATGCGCGAGCAGGGAATCACCTTCCTGTTCATCAGCCACCACCTGCAGGAGATCTACGAGATCTGCGACACGGTCACCGTCTACCGGGACGCCCGGCACATCCTCACCGCGCCGGTGGCGGAGCTGCCGCAGGGCGAGCTGGTGGCGGCGATGACCGGTGAGGCGGCGGGCCTGCGGGAGCACGCCGTCCGCCCGCCGGTCGCGGCGCAGGCCCCGGTGGTCCTCGACGTACGGGGCCTGTCGGACGGCGACGTCTACCGGGACGTCGACATCCAGGTCCGGGCCGGCGAGATCGTGGGGCTGGCGGGCCTGGGCGGCAGCGGGAAGACCGAGCTCGCCGAGACCTTCGTCGGGCTGCGTGCGCCCCGGGAGGGAACCCTGGAGGTCGCCGGGAGCCGCCCCCGCCCCGGGAGCGTGCCGGAGTCGCTGGCCGCCGGGGTGGGCTTCGTGCCCCGGGACCGCCACCAGCAGGGGCTCGTCCCCCTGATGTCGATCGCGGACAACGCCACGATGACCGTGCCCGAGCGGCTCGGTCAGGCGGGCTTCGTCAGCGGCCGCCGCAGGGACGCGCTGGCCCGCGACATGATCGAAAACCTTGCGATCAAGACACCCGGCCCGGAGCTCCCCGTCTCCGGGCTGTCCGGCGGCAACCAGCAGAAGGTCGTCATGGCCCGGGCCCTGGCGAACGATCCCCGGCTGCTCGTGCTGATCACGCCGACGGCGGGGGTCGACGTCCGGTCGAAGGAGTTCCTGCTCGGAAAGGTGGAGGAGATCGCCGACAGCGGGACCGGCGTCGTGATCGCCTCCGATGAACTGGACGACCTGCGCCTGTGCAACCGGGTGCTGGTGATGTTCCACGGCCGCGTCGTCGCGGAACTGGCCGCCGGCTGGCACGACCACGAGATGGTGGCCGCCATGGAAGGAGTCGACCTCGATGCCTGAGACCACCGCCGCACACACCACGGCGGGACATCCGCCGAGCCCGCCCCCGGAGGAGCCGGGACGGCGGCGCCCGGCGATCCCCCTGGCGCGGCTGCGGGACTTCGCGCTGGTGCCCGCGGTCATCGTGATCGCGATCGTCGGGCAGATCGTCAACCCGATCTTCCTGCAGAGCGACAACCTGATCAACATCCTGCAGACGATGTCGGAGATCTCGCTCCTCGTCCTGGCGCAGACGCTCGTGCTGATCGCGGGCAGGATGGACCTGTCGCTGGAGTCGACCTTCGGGCTGGCGCCCGGCGTCGCCGCCTGGCTGACGGTCGCCAGCGGAACGGGGGCCGGGCTCGGGCTGCTGCCCGGCGCTTGGGGGATTCCCATCACCCTCGCGGTGGGGGTGCTGGTCGGAGTGGTGAACTCGCTGTTCATCGTCCGCTTCGGGCTCAACGGCTTCATCGTCACCCTCGGCATGCTCATCGTGCTGCGCGGCCTGCTCACCGGTATCTCCGGCGGGCAGACCTTCTTCAACCTCCCCGACTCGATGACCTACTTCGGCTCCACGATGTGGCTCGGCGTGCCGGCGTCGATCTGGATCTGCCTGCTGCTGTTCGCGGGCGGCATCGTGGTGATGGGCTTCACCCGGTTCGGCCGGGCGCTCTACGCGATCGGCGGCAACGTCGACGCCGCCAAGGCGGCCGGCATCCGCACCGACCGGGTCCTGTGGATCACGCTGATCTCCGCCAGCCTGCTGGCCGCGATCGGCGGCCTCCTGCTGACGGGCCGGCTCGCCTCCGTCGCCGCCGCGCAGGGCGACGGCGCGATCTTCACGGTGTTCGCGGCCGCGGTCATCGGCGGGGTCAGCCTCAACGGCGGCAAGGGCACCGTGTTCGGCGCGTTCACCGGCATCCTGCTGCTGTACATGATCCAGAACGTCCTGACTCTCGCGGGCGTCCCCGCGCAGTGGATCCAGGCGCTCAACGGGGCGATCATCCTCACCGCGCTCGCGATCTCCCGCCTCACCGGCGGCAAATCGCAGGACTGACGGGTTGCGGCGGCCCGGGCTTCGTACGGGCCCGGGCCACCGGCATCCGCGCAGATCCCGACGTCCGGCCGGTCAGGAGGCGGTACTGAGGGGAGCGGCGGCGGGTTACGAGGGGAGCAGCGGCAGCAGCGCGTTGAGGCGCCCGGACGCGAAACCGGACAGGTCCAGCGAGCAGAACGTGAAGCCGGCGCCGCGGACCGCGGCGTCGACGCGCTCGCGCAGGTCACACGCGCGCGGGATCTCGGCCTGCGGCACCTCGATCCGGGCGAGTGTGCCGCCGGCGTGGGCGCGCACCCGGCACACCGGGAAGCCGAGGTCGCGCAGCGCGGCCTCGGCGGTCTCGATCCTGCGCAGGACCTCCGGGGTGACCGGATCGCCGTAGCTGACCCGCGAGGCCAGGCAGGGCGCGGCGGGCTTGTCGGCGGTGACGAGGCCGAGCTCCCGGCTGAGCGCACGGACGCCGGCCTTGGTCAGGCCGGCGTCCACCAGCGGTGTGACGGCCCCGCGCTCGGCCGCGGCCCGCTGGCCGGGCCGGTGGTCGCCGAGGTCGTCGAGGTTGGTGCCGAGCGCGATCCGGGCGCCCATGGCGGCGGCCAGCGGCGCGAGCGCGTCGAACAGCGCGGACTTGCAGTGGTAGCAGCGGTCGCGGCCGTTGGCGGCGTACTCGGGCCGGTCGGCCTCGTCGGTGCAGACCTCCAGGTGCGCCAGCGCGTGGCGGCGCGCGAAGTCGCGGGCCGCGGTCCGCTCCGAGGCGGCGAGGCTGGGGGAGACCGCGGTGACGGCGAGCGCCCGGGTTCCGAGCACCCGGGCGGCGGCGAAGGCGAGCAACGCGGAGTCCGCGCCGCCGGAGTAGGCGACGACGATCGCGCTCTCCTCGCGCAGCCGCGCCGTCAGGCGCTCCAGGGCGCCGTCCGGAGCGCCGTCCGGCGCGTTCGCCGTCGTCCGGTCCGCGGGAGCAGGGCGGTCACTCACCGGCGCCTCCATAGGTACGTGAGCCGCGGAGGCTCTCCTCGACCCCGAGGACGTGCAGGGCGGCGTGGAGCCGGGCCCGCTCGGCGTCCCGTGCCAGCAGGGCCCGGTGCACGGCCCGGTGCTCCCGCAGGGTGCGCTGGACCGCCTCGGGGTCGCTCATGCCGCGCCAGATCCTGGCCCGCACGGTGCGGCCGGACATGTTGTGGATGACCGCGGCGAGGACGGCGTTGCCGCAGTGGGAGGTGATGAGGGCGTGGAAGTCCTGGTCGAGGGCGACGAGCTTCTCGTGGTCGATCACGCTTGCCGCGGCGACCTTCTCGGCGTGGTCGAGC
>NZ_JBDJAW010000080.1 GCF_039649665.1 Microbispora sp. ZYX-F-249
CTCACCCCCACGTGCGTGGGGAGGACACCTCATGGCCGTACCGCAGGAGACTCCGCAGCGGCTCACCCCCACGTGCGTGGGGAGGACGTGAACCGCACGGCCCGGTCGTCGAGGTACGCCGGCTCACCCCCACGTGCGTGGGGAGGACCTGGACGCTGGCGGGCAGCCGATGCCTGCGGACGGCTCACCCCCACGTGCGTGGGGAGGACCTGGACGCTGGCGGGCAGCCGATGCCTGCGGACGGCTCACCCCCACGTGCGTGGGGAGGACGGGGTGGGCTGCCGGCGGTCGGTGTCCTGGGGCGGCTCACCCCCACGTGCGTGGGGAGGACCCAGAGGGGTGACAGGTGCTCCTTAAGAACTCCGGCTCACCCCCACGTGCGTGGGGAGGACCGCGGACATCGGCAGCCTCGACGGCATGACCGCGGCTCACCCCCACGTGCGTGGGGAGGACGCCAGCGCGGCCTCCACCATGGAGGGGCCGTGCGGCTCACCCCCACGTGCGTGGGGAGGACCGGTTCCTCGGGATCGTCGCAGGTCACAACATCGGCTCACCCCCACGTGCGTGGGGAGGACTGCTCCACCGGCTCACCGAGCCACGTCATCGGCGGCTCACCCCCACGTGCGTGGGGAGGACGCCCCTGACCTGCGGTTCCGGCTAGCCTGTGCCGGCTCACCCCCACGTGCGTGGGGAGGACGGCACGCGATGGAGGTCGAGCAGGAGCAGGGCGGCTCACCCCCACGTGCGTGGGGAGGACCTCGAGCGTCGGAGCGAGTTCGATCCGAAATCCGGCTCACCCCCACGTGCGTGGGGAGGACGCGGCCTCATCGTTGGCGCGCTCGGCGTGTTTCGGCTCACCCCCACGTGCGTGGGGAGGACAGGAGGACGACCCCGGCCAGGAGGCGGAGATCCGGCTCACCCCCACGTGCGTGGGGAGGACCTCGGCATGCCGACGCCCACCCCGTTCGGGGACGGCTCACCCCCACGTGCGTGGGGAGGACGCGGGGATGCCGGGCTGGGCGACGAGCGGCCACGGCTCACCCCCACGTGCGTGGGGAGGACGGATCGGAGTTCCTCGACGACGACTTCCGCGCCGGCTCACCCCCACGTGCGTGGGGAGGACCGGCCTGCTCGGCTCTTGCCTGCGTTGGCGATCGGCTCACCCCCACGTGCGTGGGGAGGACCGGCCTGCTCGGCTCTTGCCTGCGTTGGCGATCGGCTCACCCCCACGTGCGTGGGGAGGACTCCCGAAGTCGGAGGCGACCTGCGCCAGCAGCGGCTCACCCCCACGTGCGTGGGGAGGACGGATCATGCCCACCCAACGCCTCCCAGAGGGCCGGCTCACCCCCACGTGCGTGGGGAGGACCTCGCCTACCGGGCCGTGATCCCGGCAAAGGGCGGCTCACCCCCACGTGCGTGGGGAGGACACTTCCCGACCTGCTATTTCACAATCGCACTTGAGGTTCCCGACGCATGGCCCTCCGCCTCGATGGCGGCGAATTTGATCAGCTGTAGACCGTCGAAATCGACGACATGCCGACGGCGCTGCCCGGCGGTGCGGATAGCGAACCCTTGCTCAGTGTCGGCCGGGTGGATCAGCACGGCCACTCCGTCACCCACGCTCGCGCTGACGGCCGACCATAGTTCGTCTCGCACCCGGGCGGAGACGGTACCCACATAGAGACCGGGGGTGGGCTCTATAAGCCAGCGTGACAGCGCACCGCCGACGTGATCGGGGATCGCTGTCGTTGAGATGACAACCATGGAGGCCATGGGTGCTACTCCAGGTCCCTGGTGTCGAACTCGGAGATGCTAACGGAGGCCGCCTCGAATCCGTAGTTGACGCCTGCGGGGAGCGGGCCCGCTTGCGGGTCCCACAGGTGCACGAGGTCAGATGCTCGATCTGCGGTCGGAGAGCTGTCGCCGGACGAATCGAACAAGGACTGTACGTCGGCGACTATCTGCGGCATGAGCTTGAAGGCTCGGAAATCCTCGCGTAGGCGCCGTCTTGCTTCTCTTTCCGGGTCTGTGGAGGCATGCAGGGAGAAGGCGAGGGGGACGGTGATGCGTGCCTTGTAAAGATCGGCGACGTCATAAACGAAGGCCATCTGCGTCCCGCTGTGCACGAATCCGAGAGCGGGAGAACAACCGAGCGCCAAAACCGCAGCGTGTATGACCCCGTACATGCAGGCATTGGCCGCCGAGAGCGCCTTATTGACGGGGTCCTGGTCGTCCCAGGCGTCCGGGTCGTAGTTACGTTTGAAGCGCTTGACACCATACTTGGTCGCCAGCAGCCGGTAGAGAGCCTTGACCCGCTGCCCCTCGAAGCCGCGCAGCTGCGGGAGAGTCGCACCGGCCGGGGCCGAGGAGGCGCCGAATCTCATCTCATACATCCGCGTTGCTACCTGCAGCCGGCTGTCGTCGGACGCCCAGGCGCGCACCTGCTCCTCCAGCCAGGCCGTGGTAAGTGAAGCGGGCAGAACACCGGCGTAGCTGCGAACTCCACCCGCGCCCACGCAGACAATTGAGGTGCCGTGGCGAGCGAAGGTGGCCATGGCCGGTTGTGTGATGGAGGTACCCGGTCCGAGCAGGACACATGCCAGAGCGGCGGTCGGGATGTAGACCCTGTCGGTACCGTTGGGCGATTCCACCTGCGCGCAGACGCCAGTGTCGTCCTGCACGATGCGAACGGCCTCGGTGTAGAGGAACGACAGGGAGTCCGCGACCCTAGGGAGCATCGCCAGTGTGGGGGCGGCGAGCTTACGCCGTGCCGAGGTCGTCATCCCGTCGCCAGGGCGAGGCTCAGTAGTCCGCAGCCGTAGGACTTGCCTCGTCCGATGCCGGTGAGCACCGCTGTTCGGACGAGTTCGGGGTCGGTCACGACCGCGGACCCGTCGAAGCGGACTACAGCATGTCGGATGCCCCCCTTGGCGCGGACGTCACGCTGGGATTGAGAGGAGATTGTCACAACGGACAGGCCGTTGCCCGCGGCACGCTCCGCCCACCACTGCTCGGCGGCCGCTCCGCGAAGGGCCTCGATCTTTCCTGCCTTCGGGCCCGCGCTTTTTCCCAACCGCTTGGAAGGGTTGGCAGCGATGCGGTAGTGCACCACGCTCCCTTTCTGCAAGCGGTCGAGGAGGCCGTCCAACTGTCTGGTCGCCGCCTCCCCGTACCCGTCGGGAAGGCGGGACAGATGAGGCTCCATCTGGGTCTGGACCAGGATCTGCACGCCGGTTCGGGTGTCTTCCACCCGGAACAGCACGCCGGCTTGGGCGCGGGGGTCGGCTCCCAGGTCGTCGGGGACAAGGCTCATCACTCGTTTATGAAGCTGGTTGGGGTCGGCCATGTCCTTGGTGACGTCGCGCCGCCGCAGGTCGGGCAGGATACGGATCAGCCAGGCGGTCACTTCCCCTCCTTGACGTACTTGGCCAGGCTTTCCCAGAACTCCGAACCGGCCAGGCACAGCCGTCGGGGGATCGGATGCGCGGCGATGCTGACGGTGCGGGTGCGGTAGCGGCGGTCGAACCGGTTGAAGCTCTCGGGCACGTCCGCCAGTTCGGTGACCGCCTCGGCCTGATCGGCCAGGCCCTCGGTAACGAATTCGACGCTGAGGTTCTCGCCCTCCCTGAGACGTCGGGGCAGGGGAACCCTCTGGTGTAGGTCGGCAACGGGGTCGTCCACGTTGTCACGGAGCAGCAGCGGCTGGTCCGGAGGGCAGGAACGGCGGCCGAGGTAGGGGTGCCAGTGCGGGCGGCGCAACGCCTCAGCGAGCTCGGAGATGCGATGCGCCGTTCCCTCTACTGCGACGGTGAAGACCGCGTCGGCCAAGTACTGACGCCGGGTAACCATGGTGGCGGTCTCCTGGCTACGTTGCTTGCCTTCTGCTGTCGGCACGCCGCGTTCCCTGCCGCCGCCGATCGTGTGGAAATCGACCATTCGCACACCGGGCCTGTCGATGCGGACGGTGAAGCGCAGCCCGTCGAAGTCGTGCAGGGGCTGGCCGCGCCGGACACCCTGCGCCGCGGCGAGGAGGCCGATCAGGCCGGATCGCGTGGGGAAGCGCAAGGTGTCGCGATTGCTGAAGACGCTGTGCTCGCCCCAGGACTGGAGGGGGGCCGCCAGACGAAGGACGAGACCGGTCACGCCGGGCTCCGGGTAGCGGCGACGCTGTCGTTGATGAGCTCACCGAAGGAGTCGTAGGCCTCGCCGAGCCCGGTCAAGGGCTTGTCCTCGATGGAGGCGTAGCCGTGCCGTACGACGCCGGAGGTCCCCCACAGGCGCTCGAGGCGCTCGGCGTAGTGCGACAGCTGGCGGCGGGAGGGCACGGCGAGCCCGTTCTCGGGGCGGACGGGAGCTTCGAAGGCAGCGGCGAAGGAGACCGGGCGGTCGCTTCGCACGGCGATGTGCACCAGGTCGGGAAGGGTGTTGGCGGCGGAGGAGGTCTGCTTGCCGGTAGGCAGGGAGGAGACGAACGCGCGGAGAAACTCGCCGGTCAGGTCGCTGGCCATCTGGCCGTCGCCGCCAAGGTTGTCGCGAAGGCCGGCGAGGTCGACGCTGGCGTAACGGTAGAAGACGCCCGCGCTGAACTCGGCGCTGTTCATGTGGCCGCTGCCGACGGCGTCTTCGGGAAGGCAATCGTCGACGGCGGTGAAGAAGTCGATCTCGGGGGCCACCTCGTGGGTGGTGAAGGCGTGGGCGACCTGGACGACTCCGTCTACTCCCGCACCTGGGAGCTCGGCGAGCATGCGGCCGAACAAGTTGATGACGCCGTTACGTTCCGACAGCAGCGCGGCGACCTGGTCGGAGGGCAGCACACCCTTGGCGCCCTTCTTGCCGACGGTCGCCTCGATGGCCTCGCGGTGGGCATCGGCCAGGTCGGCGAGCGCGTCGAGGGCGGCTGTGGGCAGGTACAACAGCACCGACGTGAGGCCCTTGTCCAGCTTGAGTCCGCTCTTGCCGGCGTCTGCGGCGATCTGCGCGCCTGCGGCCGCGGCGGCCTCCTGCGACCAGCCGCGTGCCAAAAGCCGGTCAGCCACCTCTGCGGGTACGCGACGGGTGCGGACGGCGGGGTCGCTGATGGCACGCTCCACTTCAAGCCGTACGGCGCGCTTCCAGCACTGGCTGGACACCCGGGTCCGCGTGACTCCGCCGTACACGAGGCTCTTGGGCGAGCCGAGGTCGTCACGGTTGAGGTTCGCAAACGGCACGGTCTGGAGCACATGCACGTCGAGGTATCGGGGGGTAGTCATTTTTCCTCGCTCTCCTTGCTGGTCACATCGTCCGTGTTCTGGTTCATCGCTCGGTAGAACTGCTGCAGCCACGCCTTAACGACCCAGTCGCGCCGGTCTGCCCAGCGGCTCAGGTCGATCAGGAGTTTGGCCAGGTCCAGCCGGACCTCGCGGGCGTGCAACTGACGGATCAGTCCGGGCAGCTGACGGTGAAGCCCGGCGAGGTCCTGGCGACACAGCAGGTGCAGGCGCGCCTCGATGCTGTCGGCGTTCACCTTGCCCTCGCGTACGGCCACGCCGAGCGTCCGCCCGAGGTTGTCCCGCTTGTGCTGCCCCTCGTCAGGTACGACTTCGGCACTCGGCGGCTCATCGTCTTGCCGCCGGTCGCGGTCGGCCGGTCGGGCCGCGACCAGGGCGGCGACGGTGTAGTAGGCGCTTTCGACCGCTGCCCGCACATTCCTGCCGGGCAGGTCTTCGTTCTGAGGCAGCCACGGGGCGACGACCGCGTGGGCTCGGCGGACGCCGATATCGTGGACGGGTTTGCCAAGGCTACGGCGCAACGCCGCGCGCCGCCCCGGGTCGACCTTGGTCACCTTGCTCAGGTAGCTGACATAGCTATCGGCCGTTTGAAGGGAAGGGATGCCGTTCATGCGCTCTCCTTTGCGGGGCCGGCACCGGGGGCGGTTGCGTGGGCGGCGAAGATGTAGCCGCGCTTCAACTCGATCGCGCGCTTGGCTCTCGGCAGAGTGCCGGCGCTGTCGGTGACCTCGTCGTACACGTCCAGCGCTAGGTGAACGAACTCCTCAGCCGCGCCGTGAAGGTCACGACGCCGGATGCGACCCCAGAAGATGGCTTCGGCCCTGCCCCAGTAGCGGTGCGCGGCCTGGGCGGGCCAAGGACCGGCGGAGATGTCCTTGCGTTGGGGCATTCCAACGCCATTGGACGGGTCGTTGATCGCTATCCACGCGTTCCGCAGCGCCCGCTCCAGGTGCCGTTCCACGCGCTCGGCCGTCTGCCGCATCTCGCTGATCGCATAAGCGAGACGGGAGTCGGCCGCGGTGGTCAAAACCGCCGGGGTGACGGCTACAGTCCACTCCTTGTCCCTGGTCTGGCCATCTTGCTCGAAGCCGTAGGCCCGGACCCGCAGAGTCTCCAGTACGCTGCCCGGCAACTCCTCGGCGTCCCGCAGGACGAGGGGCCGGCGCCGGTGCTCATCGCCGACATCATCGAGGATCAGAGAGTCGAAGTCCCGCCACAGCGCCCGGTTCGCGTCCGCCTGCCTGGCGTAGAACTCGCCGGTCTGCTTGCTCTGCTGGTAGACGAGGTAGGGGTCCTTGTCGGGGAAGTCCCGGTTACGCCAGGCCCAGGTGATCCACGCGTCGACGACGCTGTTCCCGTCGTCGGACGGCTTGAGGAGCACCGCGTGCTGGAACCGGCCTGTCAGCACCCCGGCGATGCCCGAGAGACGGGCCGGAACGCCGAGCGAGTGGGGAAGTTCGTCGGCCTCCCAGGGAGCGGTGTCCGCTCCGCCGTGGTCGTACTCGGCGGGGAAGGGGATGCCGGCGATCAGCGACTCGAAGACCGTCCGGCCGAGCGGGTGGAACGAGATCGAGCTGCGCAGCGGGCCCGCCTTGCTGTTGGCCTCAGCCTTGCCTGCGACCGTACGGGAGGTGCACCGCCCAGAAGGGCCGTAGTAAAGCTGTGCTAGGAGATGCCAGACCGCCTGCTCCGCAGGAACCGGAACGGCCACCAGATCGGTGAAGTGGCTGAACCAGACCTGGTTATTGCCCGCAGGCCTGGTCAGTAGCAGCTTATTGATGCCGGAGCTCTTCGCGCACTCGGTTCGCAGCCGCGGATCCTGCATCCAGGGGCGCTCGGCATCGAACAAGTCGAAGCGCGTCGCGTACCGCCTGAAGTACTCCTCCACGCGCGCCTGGTCAAAGCACCCGGCTTCAAGCAGATCCTCCCGTCGCTCGTACCACTCCTCGACACCCAGCTCGATGTCGTCCAAACCGGTCACCCTGGCAGCGATGACCGCAAGCACTCGCCACAGGCCCGCCGCGCCGGGCGACAGCATGCTCTCGATGTCGGTCAGCTCGTGCGCACGGGCGAAGAGCTCCCGCAGGCCGACCGTCCTTCGCCGGCCATCCTGCATGACCGGCAGCCAACTGCGGCTCAAAAGGTCATAGGGCATGCATCCTCCTTTCTGAACTCGTAAGTCACACCCCCACGGAAGTGGGGATCGATGATCGCAACAGCTGCGAGCGGTCGGCGCGTACTGGCACACCCCCACGGCGGTGGGGAAGGCGGCGTCAGCGCCACCACCAAATACTGATCAGGTGGCCGGCTCCCACCAGAGCCGTCCAGTGGGCCATCCGGGTGATGAACCTGGCGGCCCTCATCAGCGTGCGCCTGTCGATCGACAGATCCATCTGCACCCTGAGTGTGTTGGTCTCCGATCCTCTCGCTGCCATGAAAGGAAGGTACGAGCCGAACGCTCAAGCCGCAACCTTTGCTCTTCCTTTGTTCCTATTTATGTCCCAATTCTGCCTGCATTCACCACTTAGTCACGAATGAACGAAGACTTACCCTTCTGCGAGATCTGAGAGGCCGAGGTCATCGGACAACCGGATCGTCCTGTCCCCGAGTCGTCCGGGCTCGCCAAGTGCCGGAAACGTGACCAGTACGAGGTCACGGAGATGCGGATTGTCCCGCCAGGCCGTCGGCGCGTGGTTATCGTCCGGGAGATCCCGCAGCCACGTCCCCGGCACCGGAATCGTCTCCTGGACAATCCGCCGCACTTGGTGCCTGGTGAAACGCCCATCCCGTCCCTCGCCCGATTCGGGCAGCACCTCGCCTGGGGGCAGAAGGAGCGTGCCGTCCGTAGTCGGAGAGCAGCACACCACGCGCCCGGAGTCGGCACCCAGACGGGTGGAGAACTCATCGACGATCTCCCCTTGACTCAGATCGCTCAGGTCACGCAGGACGTGAGGCTCGGGAATCGCGGCCATGGAGGCGTACATGTCCTTGGTCTGCTCGTCGGCGATCCGCTCCAGATCCTCTTCCGTAATGGGGTCGGTCTGATCTGCGAAGTCCTCGTCGTAGACCTGGTCGATCAACTCCTGCACGTGCTCCGGAATCGCCACCGGCCGGCCTTCCAGGCGTCCGAGCGCATGGTGGGTGCGCCGAAGCAGGGACGCGGGGTAAACGAACGGCCAAGCCCTGGGGATGGTCAGCCCTCCTGTGCCATCGACGGGCGCAAGGACGACCAACCGCATCGAACTGGCCCAGGCGGGGCGGCGGGAGTCGTTCGTGGGGTGCCGGTGGCAGCGGCCGGCGCGCTGCAGCAGCAACGCTATCGGTGCCAGGTCGCTGATCACGATGTCGAAGTCGAGGTCGAGGGACTGCTCGATCACCTGAGTGGCCACCAGGATCGCCGTCCGCGGACGCCGGTCACCGGCCTCCTTGCCGAACCAGCCGACGACCTCCTGGGTGATCTCTTCACGACGCCGGGCCGGAAACCTGGAGTGCAGGAGTTTCACCACCGGGGCGTCGGCGGAGGCCGTGCCGGGCCGGTCGAGCCATGTTTTGATCTCGAGGTAGGTGCGCTGGGCCTCGGCCACGGTGTTGCAGATGACAGCCGCGCATCCCCCCTCGGCGGCTAGGGACGAGAGCAGGTCGTGGACCGCCTCGGTCCGGTTGACAAGGCCGCTACCCGTCATTGGCACGTTCCGAAGGTCGACCTGCAGCCTTCTCGCCCTGGCCCGCACCGGCACCGAGATCGAGGAGGTGGCGCTGGCGTAGATCCAGCCCGGATAGACCACTTCGGGGATAGAGCCGCCACGGCTTCCGGTGCCCTTGAGGTACGCCTCGACGAGCCGCCGCCCCACCGGAACTGGCAGCGTGGCGGACAGGAGCACAACCGGTACCTTCAATGCGCCCAGCCAGTTCAGCAACCGCTTGAGCAATCCCTGCATGTAGGCGTCGTAGGCGTGCACCTCGTCGACCACCAGAACCTTTCCCGACAGTCCGAGCATGCGCAGCACGTTGTGGCGGCCGCGCAGGACCGCAAGCAGCGCCTGGTCGATGGTCCCGACGGAAAGGTGCGCCAACAGCCCTCGCTTACTGCCTCGGAGCCACTGAGTGGCGAAAGGATCTCCGGTCAGAACGTCGACGGCGTGCCCGTCCGGCGCGTACGCCGAGTTCAGCCACGCCATGCCGTGCACCAGCGTCATCGAGTCGGCGCCCTCCGCACGCCGCTTACGAAATTCCTCGACTCGATGGAACATCTGGTCGGAGGTGGCCATCGTCGGCAAGCCGAAGAAGTAGCCAGGGGTCTGTGCCGCCTCGCCCATCAGCCGACCCGCGTGCAGCGCCGCCTCGGTCTTGCCCTCTCCCATAGGCGCCATGACCAGCAGCAGGCCGGGGCCTTGACGGACAAGATCAGGGAGCCGCTCAGCAATCGAGCGTTGCAGAGCATTCGGGTCAAAGGGGAAGTCTTCGGTGAACCCACCTTGCTTGAAAGTGAAGCGCCCGAGGCCCGCATCGCCGAGGAGCCGGGGCGCGACGGTCCGGCTGCTGTCGAAATGATGGCGAAGAGAATCAATGTTCCCTTCTTTCGGCAGCCCGACAGCGATCCGTTCACGTAGGAACATGTCCTGGCTGACCAGCCAGTCCGCCAGAATCACCAACCCGCACACCAGAGACGCCACCGGCGTGGGTAACTTCGCTGGTGGCATTGGGCTGCCGACCAGTTGGTGGACGACGGCCGCGATAGAGCGGCGCTGTTCCTCCCAGCGCCCCCCGCCCAAGGCGGGCAGGCACTCCAGCGGCGCGCGAAACTCCCTCTGGTTCAAAAGTGAAAACCTGCCATGGTGTCCGCCCAGAAGCTGAGCCACGCGGATCCCGGGTGACCGCCCGCTTTCCGTCTTGTAGCCAGTCTCGGCCAGTGCCTGGCCCAGCCACACGTGAGCGGCGAATGCATGCCCCTTCGACTCCGCCTCGTTCTCTGGATAGCCGACGAGCTCGCCGAACCCTTCCTTGTCCTGCATCTGGAAGCAGGCCATGACCTTGCCGATGTCGTGCAGGGCCGCCCAATGCATCAGTAGCTTCTTGGCATGTTCCTGAGGGACCTGAACGCCGTCCGCGATGACGGCTCGGACTCCCGACGGCAGATAGCCCTCCCAGAGCGCCTCTATGACCGCCGCGGCATCAAGCAGGTGGCACACCAGGGGATACCGTCTTCCGCCCAGCCCTCTGGACTTACCCCAGAGCGTCAGATCGATCTCCGGCCAATCAGCCACAGGAACGCCTCCTGATTCCGTTCAGGGCCGCAGCCGGCAGATGTTCGGGTCAACGCCCGCCGAGGGGGATCACTGTAGAGGGGGCGACTGACATTTCGCGGTAGATCCGGGATGCTCGTGTAGCGAGAGTTATGTCAGGGACGCCCGGTCTATTTGCCGGAGGAGGAGGCGTAACTGGTGCGCCCCGGATGGTCGTTTCAGCCTTCGTAGGTAGTACGATCCATGATCTTCCCAAGGGACTGAGCTGACTATGTGGGAAGGCTCTCGAAAGAGGACCCATTGCCCGCGAGGCGCTCATGGATATGTAGGTGTCTGTGGAACGCGTGAACGATCCTTCGAGTGCGATACGCAGGCTCCCGCTCGCAGCGGACCCCCGCCTGCAAGTGTCTTTGTGAAACAGCAGGTCGCGAA
>NZ_JBDJAW010000081.1 GCF_039649665.1 Microbispora sp. ZYX-F-249
TCCGGAGCCCCCCAGGTGGGTCTGGAGGGCCAGGAGCTGCTGGTCTCGACCGCCGACTCCGCCGACGAGATCGGCACCTCGCAGGTCAACGCCGACCTGGCCCTGCGCACCCCCGTCGACGTCGCCGCCGGCGAATACCACTCCACCCTGACCCTTTCGCTGTTCAACCAGTCCTGAACCGGCGACAGGGACAAGGTGACGCAGGGTTAGGAAATCCTGACGTAGCGGATTGTTGACCGGGCGGTCAATCAGGCACACCGTCGGGGAATAGGTCACCTCTCCCCCGTACGGAGGCACGGATGGATCTCACGAGATCGTTGTCCGACATCGTCGCCCTCGTCGCCGGGCTGGTCGCGGTGCTCGCGCCGTTCTTCTGGGCCGACGCCCAGGCCGCCGCGCAGCCGCTGCTCGTCCTCGGCGCCCTGCTCGTCGTCTCCGCCCTGTGGTCCGTCCTGGGCGCGGGCGGCGCCAGCTCCTGGGTGACCGCCGCGTTCGGCGCCCTGCTGTTCGTCTCCCCCTGGGCGTTCGGCTTCGACGGTGACACCGCCTCGGCGTGGACCGCCTGGATCACGGGCGCCGTCACCGTCGTCGTCGGCCTGCTCACCGTCCTGCAGGTGCGCGGCCGCACGACCGTCACCACCTGACCCCACCGGTCCCCTCCCCGGCCGGACCCCCGGTCCGGCCCCGATGCCCCGCTCCTCGCCCGGCCCCGTCGCCCGTCGCCCTCCCGCGACCGGCGGCGGGGCCGTACGTCTTCTACGGGCGCCTTCACACGGGCGCCTTCACACGGGCGCCTTCACACGGGCGCCTTCGCGCAGGTCCTCACCTGGTACGGAGCAGCCGGACATCAGAGTCGCGCTTATCACCCTTCAAGGGATATGTCGCCCCTTGACTTTGGCGCGAACTCCACTCAGTCTGTTGCGCATAGCGCTTCCTGTTCCACTTTACGAAACTGGGACCTCCGCAATGATTCCTGCGTGCCCCCTCGCCGCCCTGCCCCGGGGCGAGGCCCTTCGAATCGAGACAGATCCCCCGATCGCCGTTTTCCACACCGAGGACGGTGAACTGTACGCGGTGGACGACACCTGTACACACCAGGACGCCTCGCTCGCGGACGGGTGGCTGGAAGGGTGCGAGGTGGAGTGCCCCCTGCACGCGTCGCGCTTCGACCTGCGCACGGGTCAGGTGGACGCTCCTCCCGCGAAGCTGCCGGTGCGCACCCACCAGGTGGTGGTCCGGGACGAGACCGTCTACGTCGTGCCGTCGGACCTGCCGCCCAACCTCCCGCCCGGCGTCCGTACCGGGTCGGCCTGAGACGCGTGAGGGTGCCGTGAATTCCGTCGCTATCGTCGGCGCGTCGCTCGCGGGGCTGTCGGCCGCCCGCGCGCTGCGCGCCCAGGGCTTCGGCGGACGCCTGACGATCGTCGGGGCCGAGCCCCACCGCCCCTACGACCGGCCCCCGCTGTCCAAGGAGTTCCTCGCGGGCCGGATGACGACGACGGACCTCGCCCTGGAGGGCGACGGCGAGGACCTCGACGCCGAGTGGCGCCTGGGCGTCGCCGCGACCGGGCTGGAACAGGGCGGGCCGCTGCGGATCGCGCTCGCCGACGGCTCCGCCGTCGAGGCCGACGGCGTGGTGATCGCCACCGGCGCGGTCGCCCGCACCCTCGGAGGCGAGCTCGCCGGAGTGCACACGCTGCGCACGATCGAGGACGCCTCGGCCCTGCGGGCCGATCTCGACGGCGCGCGGCGGCTCGTGGTGATCGGGGCGGGCTTCATCGGCGCCGAGGTGGCCTGCGTCGCCCGCACGCTCGGGCTCGACGTGACGATCGTCGAGGCGGCGCCCGCGCCGTTCGCCCGCGCGCTCGGGCCCGAGATGGGCACCGCGCTCGCCGGGCTGCACGAGGACCACGGGGTGCGCCTGATCTGCGGCGCCGCCGTACGCGGCCTGACCGGCGAGGGCCGCGTCGACGGAGTGCTGCTGGAGGACGGGCGCCGCCTGGACGCCGACGTGGTGCTCGCCGGCATCGGCGCGCGGCCGGCGGTCGACTGGCTCGACGGCAGCGGGGTGAAGGTCGGCGACGGCGTTCTCTGCGACGCGGGCGGCGCGACGAGCGTGCCGGGAGTCGTCGCGGTCGGCGACTGCGCCGCCTGGTTCGACCCCGCTCTCGGCACTCATCTACGCGTGGAGCACTGGACCGGCGCGGCGCGGCGTCCCGCGACGGCCGTCCGGACGCTGCTGTCCGGCGGCGCCGCCGTGCCCGACGCTCTCGCGCCGCCCTACCTGTGGTCCGACCAGTACGGCCTGCGCGTGCAGTTCGCCGGGCACACGCTGCCGGGAGACGAGGTGAGCGTGGAGGAGGGCGACCTCGCGTCCCGCCGCTTCCTGGCCGTCTACCGGCGGGAGGGCCGCACGGTCGCGGTGCTCGGCGTCGACCAGCCCCGCTCGTTCACCCGGTGGCGCCGCCGCGTGAACGAGCCCGCCGGAGCGCGATGAGCGCCGGCGCGTCCCATGCCCGCGTCATCCCGCGTGGCCGAGACGGTGACTGATGTCGTCGGCGCCCGCCACGAGCACGGGCGCGAGCTCCCGCATGCGCTCCTCGCTGAACCGGTAGGCGGGGCCGGAGGCGCTGACCGCGGCCACCACCTCGCCCTCGTGGGAGCGGATGGGCGCGGCGATGGCGTTCAGCCCGATCTCGTACTCCTCCACGGTGACCGCGTAGCCCCGCCGCACCGCCTCGCCGAGCTGCCGCCGCAGCTCGTCGGCGTCTATCACCGTCGCGGGCGTGAAGCGCTCCAGCCCGGCCGCGGCGATGAGCCGCTCGCGGTGCCGCTCGTCGAGGTGGGCGAGCAGGATCTTGCCGCTCGACGTGGCGTGCAGAGGGGTGGGCTGGCCGACCCAGTTGTGCGCGGTCACGGCCGCCGGGCCGCGCACCTGGTCGAGGTTGATGGCGTAGTGGGACCGCGCGACGGCGATGTTGACGGTCTCGCCGATCTCCTCCGCGAGCCGCCGGCACACCGGCCGGCTCTGCTGGACGAGGTCGAGCCGCGCGGCCACCCCGGCGGCGAGCCGGACGACGCCGAAACCGAGGCGGTACTTGCCGCGGTCCTCCGCCTGCTCCGCCAGCCCGCGCGCCTCCAGGGCGCCGAGCAGCCGGAACGCGGTGGACTTGTGGACGCCGATCTCCGCGGCGACCTCGCTCACGCCGGCCTCGCCGCGCTGGGAGAGGATCTCCAGGATCGTCACGGCCCGGTCCACCGACTGGACGCCGCCGCTCCCCTCGGACCGCGCGGCGGCCTCGTCGGTCCCCGCGGGCTCGGGGTCCGACCCATGACGTTGCGAATGCTGCACTCTATTGCGCATATCAATATCATCCTGCCCGGGAGGCGGACATGTATGACTTTGTCATCGTCGGTGGTGGATCAGCGGGGAGCGCGCTCGCGAACCGGCTGTCGGCCGACCCCTCCAACCGCGTCCTCGTGCTGGAGGCGGGCCGTCCCGACTACCTGTGGGACGTGTTCATCCACATGCCGGCCGCGCTGATGTTCCCCATCGGCAGCCGCTTCTACGACTGGAAGTACGAGTCGGAACCCGAGCCGCACATGCACGGCCGGCGGATCTACCACGCCCGGGGCAAGGTGCTCGGCGGGTCGAGCAGCATCAACGGCATGATCTTCCAGCGCGGCAACCCGCTGGACTACGAGCGCTGGGGCGCCGACCCGGGCATGGAGACCTGGGACTTCGCGCACTGCCTGCCGTACTTCAAGCGGATGGAGAACTGCCTGGCGGCCAACGACGCCGACCCCATGCGCGGCCACGACGGGCCGCTGGTGCTGGAGCGCGGACCGGCCAGGAACCCGCTGTTCAAGGCGTTCTTCGAGGCCGTGCAGCAGGCGGGCTACCCGCTGACCGACGACGTGAACGGCTACCGCCAGGAGGGCTTCGCGCCGTTCGACCGCAACGTGCGGCGCGGGCGTCGCCTGTCGGCCGCCCGGGCCTACCTCCACCCGGTGATGAAGCGGCCGAACCTCACGGTGAAGACCGGGGCGTTCGTCACGAAGATCCTGTTCGAGGGCAAGCGCGCGGTCGGCGTGGAGTTCGACGGCAAGCGGGTGCGGGCGGGAGAGGTCATCCTCTGCGGCGGCGCCATCAACTCGCCGCAGCTCCTGCAGCTGTCCGGCGTGGGCGACGCCGACCACCTGAAGGCGCACGGCGTCGACGTGGTCCACGACCTGCCCGGCGTCGGCCAGAACCTCCAGGACCACCTGGAGGTCTACATCCAGTACGCCTGCAAGCAGCCGGTCTCGATGCAGCCCGCGATGAAGTGGATCAACCGGCCGATGGTCGGCGCGCAGTGGCTGTTCCTGCGCAAGGGCCCCGGCGCGACCAACCACTTCGAGGCCGGCGGCTTCGTCCGCGGCAACGAGGACGTCGACTACCCCAACCTGATGTTCCACTTCCTGCCCGTCGCCGTGCGCTACGACGGCAGCGCGCCGGCCGGGGGGCACGGCTACCAGGTGCACATCGGGCCGATGTACTCCGACGCCCGCGGCTCTGTGAAGATCAAGAGTGCCGACCCCCGGGTGAAGCCCGCGCTGCGGTTCAACTACCTGTCCACCGAGCAGGACCGCCGCGAGTGGGTCGAGGCCGTACGCGTGGCCCGCGACATCCTCAACCAGTCCGCGCTGGACCCGTTCAACGGCGGCGAGCTGTCCCCCGGCCGGGAGGTCGAGACCGACGAGCAGATCCTCGACTGGGTGGCCAGGGACGGCGAGACCGCCCTGCACCCCTCCTGCACGGCCAAGATGGGCGTGGACGAGATGTCCGTGGTCGACCCGCTGACCATGGGGGTGCACGGCCTGGAGGGCCTGCGCGTCGTCGACGCCTCGGTCATGCCGTACGTCACGAACGGCAACATCTACGCCCCGGTGATGATGGTCGCGGAGAAGGCGGCCGACCTGATCCTCGGGAACACTCCCCTGGCCCCCGAGCCGGTGGAGTTCTACCGGCACCGTAAGGACGCCTGAGATGAAGGACCTGTACATCGGCGGGCAGTGGCGCGACGCCGCCGAGGGCGGCCGGCGGGAGATCCGCTGCCCGGCCGACGAGGAGCACGTGGCCACCGTGGCGGAGGCCACCCGCGCCGACACGGAGGCGGCGATCGCGGCGGCCCGGCGGGCCTTCGACGAGGGCCCGTGGCCGCGCACGCCCGAGCGCGAGCGCGGCGCGCTGCTGCTGCGGGTGGCCGGTCTGCTGGAGCGCGACAAGGCCGAGATCGCGCGGGCGGAGTCGCTGGACACCGGCAAACGCCTGGTGGAGAGCGAGTACGACGTCGACGACGTGATCGCGTGCTTCCGCTACTTCGGCGGGATCGCGGGCACCGACGCCGGGCGGGTGATCGACACCGGCCGCGCCGACGCGGTCAGCCGGGTGGTCTACGAGCCGGTCGGCGTGTGCGGGCTCATCACGCCGTGGAACTACCCGTTGCTGCAGACCTCCTGGAAGGTCGCCCCCGCGCTGGCGGCCGGGAACACCTTCGTGCTCAAGCCGAGCGAGCTGACCCCGTCCACGGCGATCCTGCTCATGCGGCTGCTGGAGGAGGCGGGGCTGCCGCCGGGCGTCGGCAACCTGGTGCTCGGGGCCGGCGCGGAGGCGGGCGCGCCGCTGGCCGAGCACCCGGACGTCGACCTGGTGTCGTTCACCGGTGGGTTGTCGACCGGACGGTGGATCATGGCCACCGCCGCGCGGACGGTCAAGCGCGTCGCCCTGGAGCTGGGCGGCAAGAACCCCAACATCGTGTTCGCCGACGCCGACTTCGACACCGCCGTCGACTTCGCGCTGACGGCCGTCTTCCTGCATTCGGGCCAGGTCTGCTCGGCCGGCGCCCGGCTGCTCGTGGAGGACTCCATCCACGACGCGTTCGTCGACGAGGTCGTACGGCGGGCCGAGCGCATCAGGCTGGGCGGGCCGTTCGACCCCGAGGCCGAGACCGGGCCGCTCGTCTCCGCCGCGCATCTGGCCAAGGTGGAGGCGTACGTCGAGGCGGGCGTCGCCGAGGGAGCGAAGCTGCGCTGCGGCGGCCGCCGGGTGGAGGGGAAGGGCTACTTCTACCGGCCGACCGTGCTGGACGAGTGCCACCGCGGCATGCGGGTGGTCCGCGAGGAGTCGTTCGGCCCGGTGCTGACGGTGGAGCGGTTCTCCGGCGAGGACGAGGCCGTCGCGCTGGGCAACGACACCGACTACGGCCTCGCCGGGGCGGTGTGGACGGCGGACGCGGGCAGGGCGCAGCGGGTGGCCGCCCGGTTGCGGCACGGCACGGTATGGATCAACGACTACCACCCCTATGTGCCGCAGGCCGAGTGGGGCGGGTTCAAGCAGTCCGGCGTCGGGCGGGAGCTCGGCCCGACCGGCCTGAACGAGTACCGCGAGATCAAGCACATCTGGCAGAACACCGATCCCCGTCCCCAGCACTGGTTCCGTCCCTGAGTCAGTCGTCCCGCCCGTGTGCGGCGAGGAACTCACCGATGCGCGCGTCCATCTCGGGCGGCGCCGCGAGGGGCAGGGTGTGGTGGGTGGCCCCGGGCAGCAGGGCCGTCTCCAGCCGGGGCAGCAGCGCCGCGGCGGAGGCGGCCACCCGGCCGGCGTCGTGCGCTCTGCCGCGCCCGGCCAGGAGGAGCAGCACCGGGAGCCGCAGTGTCCGAAGCGCCTCCGGGGCGGGACGCGGCCCGGTCCGGGGGCGGGCGGTGGGGAAATCGGCGGCGCGGTCGTAGAGGCGCAGCCACGTCTCGTCCAGGGCCGCGCCCCCGGTCTCCCAGTCGAGGAACGCGCGGCGCCGCCGTACGGTCGGGCGCAGCAGCATCGGCAGGGCCCGCAGCAGGTAGCGGGGGGAGAAGCCGGTGAAGCAGTTGGTGGGGTCGACCAGCACCAGCGCACGCACCCGGCCGGGTGCGTGCGCCGCGTAGTGCAGCGCGCTCCACGCCCCGTAGGAGTGGCCGCAGAGGGACACCGCCGAGGCGCCGAGCCCGTCGAGCACGGCGTCGAGCCAGGCCATCTGGTCGTCCACCGTACGGATCGCGCGCCCGCCCGCGACGCTGCGGCCCGCGTCGCCGACGGTGTCGACCGCGTGCACCCGGTATGCCCCGCCGAGCGCCGTCGCCGTGGCGAACCAGACGGTCGAGGTGGTCCCGCCGCCGTGCAGGAGGACGACCGGCGGCGCGTCCGCGGGACCGACGGAGTTGACGTGGGTCGTGCCGTAGGGCGTGGAAACGGCCCCCGACTCCGTGGAGGCGGGCCAGCGCGCCGCCAGGACGGCGTCGTAGGCCGCGAGAAACCCGTCGTCACTGCTCTCCATGACCGCCTCCAAAAGTATCTCGCTGAGCGATAATCTCGTTGAGTGAGATAATAGGAGGTTCATGGTGACGCGCGGGCACGAGGGCCCGGAGATGGAGATCTTCCATCTGCTCCGGGCGGTCGCGGTGGAGTACGGCCTGCGCCAGGCCGACTTCGCCGCCGAACACGGCATGCACGTCACCGACGTGCGGGCGCTCATCTGCCTGCTGGACGCGGAGCGGGCCGGCACCGGCGCCACCGCCGGTCACCTCGGCGCGGGCCTGGGCCTGAATTCGGCCGGCACCACCGCCGTGATCGACCGCCTCGAACGGCTCGGCCTGGTCAGCCGGGTCCGTGACGTCAGGGACCGGCGCCGGGTCCTGCTGAAGGTCGAGGAGTGCGCCAAGGAACTGGGGTGGAGTCACTTCGGCCCGCTCATCGACGGGGCGGTCGCGGTGCTGTCCGGCTTCGACGAACGGCAGACGGCCGCCGTGCGGCTCTTCCTCCGGACGACGCTGGACGCGTTGACGGCGCGGGGCCGATGAGCCGGCGCGGGGGGCATGCTGGAGTGCATGCAGGTGCCCGCGCGCTTCTCACCCGAGCTGTGGATGTTCCTCGCGCCGCGTAACCGGCGGCCCGAGGTGCTCCTGCCGTACGACGGGACGTCCTCGCTCGGCCACCTGGTCGAGTCGGCCGGCGTTCCGCTGACGGAGGTCGGCACCCTGCTGACGGGCGGCCGCCCGGTCGGCCCGTCGTACCGGCCGGGCCCGGACGAGGTGGTGGAGGTGCCGGCCGTACGCAGGCCGCAGGCCGTGCCGGACTGCCGGTTCGTCCTCGACGTCCACCTGGGCACGCTGGCGCGGCGGCTGCGCCTGGTCGGCCTGGACACGGCGTACCGCAACGACATGGACGACGACGCCCTCGTCGAGCAGGCCGGCGCCGAGGACCGGGTGCTGCTCACCCAGGACCGGGGCATCCTGCGGCGGCGGTCGCTGCGGTACGGCGCGTACGTGCGGGGGGCCAGGCCGGACGACCAGCTGCTCGACGTGCTCGACCGCTTCCAGCCGCCGCTGGCCCCGTGGACCCGGTGCACGGCCTGCAACGGAGGGCTCGCACCGGTCGGCAAGGCCGAGGTGGAGGCCTCGCTGGAGCCCGGCACGCGGCGCAGTTACGACGAGTTCGCCCGCTGCCTCGCCTGCGGCCGGATCTACTGGCGCGGCGCCCACAGCGGCAGCCTGGCTGCCGTCGTCGACCGCGCCCTCCACGCCGTCTCGGGACTCTGAGCCGGGCCGGGAATGCCCGGCGGCGGCGGATGGTTCCAGACCCTCAGAAGTTGAACTTTCAATTAGGAGGGGTCATGCCCGCCGTCACCGCCGACACCCTGACACTGCCGCGCGTCGCCCTACCGGACCCTGCCGTCGCCGGGCCGCGCCCCGTCCGGTCGGTGACGACCGCGCCCAGCGGCTTCGAGGGCGAGGGCTTCCCCGTACGGCGCGCCTTCGCCGGCGTGCCGCAGTCCCTACTGGACCCGTTCATCCACATGGACCAGATGGGCGAGGTCGAATACGCCCCGGGTGAGCCGAAGGGCACCCCGTGGCACCCGCACCGCGGCTTCGAGACCGTCACCTACATCATCGACGGCGTCTTCGAGCACCAGGACTCCAACGGAGGCGGCGGCACCATCACCAACGGCGACACCCAGTGGATGACCGCCGGGTCCGGCCTGCTGCACATCGAGAAGCCCCCGGAGCACCTGGTGGTCTCGGGCGGGCTCTTCCACGGCATCCAGCTGTGGGTCAACCTCCCCCGCGCGCACAAGTTCCACCTGCCGCGCTACCAGGACATCCGGGGACGCGAGGCCGCACTGCTCGCCTCGGCCGACGGCGGCGCGCTGCTGCGGGTGATCGCCGGTGAGCTGGACGGGCACCCCGGCCCGGGTGTCACGTTCACCCCGATCACGATGGTGCACGCCACCGTCAGCCCGGGCGCCCGGCTGGACGTGCCGTGGAACCCGGACTTCAACGCCCTCGCCTACGTCCTGGCCGGTCAGGGCACGGTGGGCGCCGAGCGGCGGCCGGTGCGCAAGGGGCAGCTCGCCCTCTTCGGCCCCGGCGGGTCGCTGACCCTCGCGGCGGACACCGCCCAGCCCCAGGCCGAGCCCGATCTGGAGGTGCTGCTGCTCGGCGGACAGCCGATCCGCGAGCCGGTCGTGCACTACGGCCCGTTCGTGATGAACACCCGCGCCGAGATCATCCAGGCCATGGAGGACTACCAGGCGGGGCGCCTCGGCGTCATCCCCGCCGAGCGGGTCCCCCACACCTGAGGGTTGAGTCTCCCGTAGGAGGAGACGCGAAGGTGGGGGGCATGGACGGCGGCACGCTCTACTCGATCGGGGAACTGGCCCGGCGGACCGGACTGACGGTCAAGGCCGTGCGGTTCTACTCCGACTGCGGAATCGTGCCGCCCACCGGCCGCAGCCCGGCCGGCTACCGCCTCTACGACACCGGCGCCGCCGCCCGCCTCGACCTCGTACGCACGCTGCGCGACCTGGGAATCGGCCTGCCCGCGATCCGGAGGGTCGTGGACGGGGAGCTCTCGCTGGCCCAGGTCGCGGCGGCGCACGCCGAGGCCCTGGCGGTGCAGATCCGGGTGCTGCGCCTGCGGCGCGCGGTGGCGACGGCGGTGGCGCGGCGCGGTCCGACCCCCGAGGAGATGAATCTCATGCACAGACTGGCCAGGCTTTCCGAGGACGAGCGACAGCGGCTGACCGGCGACTTCCTCGACTTCGTCTTCGGCGGGCTGGACGCCGACCTGGCGGGAATCAGGCGCACGATGACCCCCGAACTGCCGGACGACCCGGAGGACGAGCAGATCGAGGCCTGGATCGAGCTGGCCGAGCTGGTCCGCGACCCGGAGTTCGGTGCGCTCATGCGGCGGCTCGCCGAGCAGCATCTGGCCGACCGCGCCAACGCGGACGGCCCGCGCCCGGACGCCGTCGCGATCGTCCGCGACCAGGTCGCCCCCGCGCTGGCCGCGGGTGTCGACAGCGCCTCACCGCAGGCCGACGCGATCATCGCCGCCGTCACCGCGCGGTACGCCGTCCTCGTCGGTTCGCCGGACGACACCGCCCTCCGACTCCGGCTGCTCACCGTGCTGGAGACCGCCGCCGACCCGCGCCGCCAGACGTACCTCCGGCTGCTCGCCGTGGTCAACGGCTGGCCGCCCCCCGACGACCCCACCCCCACCCTCACCTGGTTCGCCGACGCCCTGCGCACACGGACGCCGGACTGACAGCGATCGAGGACTCAGGGCTGGAGCGAGCGGACGTCAACCTCGGATGGCGTTTTCTCCGTTGGTCATATGGAAACTGATGATCTTCAGTACGCGGAGAAGCCGGTAGGTGTCGTCCGATCTACGCCGGCCCGCGGTCACCGATTTGGCGTACTCCAGACTCGGCAGGAGACCGAAGTAGCCCTCTTCGTGGAGTA
>NZ_JBDJAW010000082.1 GCF_039649665.1 Microbispora sp. ZYX-F-249
CCGCGGGCGCCATGGACGCCATCAACTTCAGCACGCAGTGCTGGTTCGGCGGCTGCTCCGGCTCGGGCCCGTGGGTCCAGGCCGACCTGGAATGGGGGCTCTACCCCGGCGGAAGCCAGTCGTGGAACCCCAACCAGCGGGCCTTCCCTCACAAGTTCGTCACCGCCACGCTGAAGAACAACGGCACGACCCGGTTCGCCATCAAGGGCAGCAACGCGCAGTCCGGCGGCCTGTACACCCTGTACGACGGCCCGCTCCCCAACGGCTACAGCCCCATGAAGAAGCAGGGGGCCATCATCCTGGGCAGCGGCGGCGACTGCTGCAAGCCCGACGGCGGCGCCAACCTCAGCGCGGGCACCTTCTACGAGGGAGCCATCGTCGCCGGCTACCCCTCCGACGCGACCGAGAACGCCGTGCAGGCCGAGGTCATCGCCGCCGGCTACCGCTGACCCGCTCCCGGGACAGGAGCCTCACCGAACCCGGACGCCGGCCACTCGGTGGAAGCAGGACAGTTCCGGAGCACGGCCGATGACCAGGGGCCGGCCGCCACCGCGGCCGGCCCACGGTCATGGTCCGGGCTCGGATGTGCCCGGATCAGCTCACGCCGAAGTCGGCGAAGCCGAACTGACCCGTTACGCCCGCGGCGTGGGACGTGGCGATCAGTCCCGCGTCCTGCCTGTCGGCGATGCCGGGCAGGGTCGCGGTCGGGCCGACCTTGGTCCAGGCGGTGCCGTTGGTGGAGTAGTAGCCGCTCACCTGGTCGCCGGAGCGGACGAGGCGGACCCAGGCGGGCGCCCTGATTCCCGAGACCCCGCTGAACGAGTCGAGGTAGCCGTTGCCGTCGGAGTCCCACTGGAAGGCGACCCCGTTGCCCGGCGTGACCACCATGACGGCGTACCCGGGCGACGAGCCCGTGCCGGTGACGTCGTTGCGGAGCACGACCCCCGCCTTGGCCCAGGCGTTGGTGTTGTCCATCTGGGTGACCCGCGCGGTCACGGTCGACGTGCTCCCGGCCGCGTCGTCCCGGTAGACGACGCCGTACTCGTCGAAGCGCCCGGCTGCGTCCTGCCAGATGTCGGTTCCCTCGGTGAGGATGGCGTACTCGGATCCGGCCTCCGCGAACCGGCTCGGCACCGAGCCGTGGGCCTTCAGGGAGGTCAGCGGGTTGATCGCGGTCAGGGTCAGCGACCTGTCCACCGTGTAGCCGGTCTTGCCGGCGCTGAAGCCCACCGACGCCTTGACCGCCGCGCGGCTGACCGGTGTCGTGAACGAGCCGGGTGCGGTGATCTTCCACGTCTCGGTGGCCGACGCGCCGGCGGCGAGCCCGCGCTTCACCGGCTTGCCGATGCGTTCGGCCTGCCAGCCCTCGGGAACGGTGATCGAGACGGCCAGGCCGGCGGCCCGGCCGTCACTCACGTTCGCGATCGTGGCGGTGACGGTGGCCGAACCACCGGCGCTCACACCGGCCGGGTCGGCCGTCAGAGAGACACCGAGCGGGGGGCGCTGCGGGTCGGGTTCGCCGCGGTACTTCCCGGTGGGACCCGCCTCGTAGACGATCCGGGCGGCCTCGGCGGGAATGTTGCCGGCGCTGATGGTCACGTTGTCCCTGACGACGTTCCCGCGCTGGCCGTTCACCAGGCCGGTGATCGCGGGGTTGGTGGAGAAGTTGCCGATCAGCGTGAGGTCACCGGTGTGGTTGCCGTTCTGGTTGTTGGCGTGCGCCCACTGCGCGGCGGTGCCGACGAACACGTTGTGGCTCGCGCTCAGATACCGGGAACCCTCGTCGAAGTACAGACCGAGCTGTCCGCTGCTCTCGCAGTAGTTCTCGTCGATCGTGCTGCGGGGTATCGCCGACAGCGTGTAGATGCAGCCGGCGTCGAACATGGTCTGCACGACCTTGCGCACGTGGTTGCCCACCACGCGGACGTCGCTGAGAGTCGTCGGCGTGTCGTAGAGCGGCTGGAAGTCGTACAGCCCGCGGTTGATGTACTCCGGGCTGCCGCCCGGGTCGTTGGCACCCCAGCCGTAGCCGATGCCGATGCCGGTGTACGGCATGTCGGAGACGTAGTTGTGCTCGATGGCCAGCCGGGTGACGTAGCTGGCGAAGATCCCGTCCTGGTCCAGGTATTCGAGGGCGGTCGCGTAGACGCGGTTGTCACGCAGGAGGATGTCGCTGTTGACCATGCGGGGATCGGACGGGTGATGCGCGTCCGGGCGTATGCCGCCGACCACGATGCCGCCTCCGGCGCTCGCGGTGAACGTGCTCCCCACGACCGACACCTTGTGCGCGCCGAGTCCCACGCCGGTGGCGTGGGCGTTGGCGTCGTTGCCGATGCCGAGCCCGACGCTACCGAGGTTCACGAAGGTGCTGTCCACGAAGGCGATGTCCTCCGCGGCCGACACCTGCACCGCCGCGGCCGCCTGCGCCCAGTTGTTACGGGTCGCCTCGAATCCCTTGCAGCCGGAGGAGCACGAGGTGAACGCGTCCGGCGGCCGATGGGGCTGGACGCCGCTTATGAAGGCGCCGGTCTGCTGGTTCGCGTAGCCGTCGGAGGTGCCGGGGTGCAGCCAGGTGGTGCCGGTGAAGGTCAGGCCCTCGAACCGGAGGTTGCGGGCCGGTTCGTCGTAGGTGCCGCCGACCTGGACCAGCGACTCCAGCCGGGGCAGCTCGGCCCGCACCTGCGAGATGTCCTGCCCGGGGAGCGGTTTGTAGTACAGCGTTCCAGCGGTGGTATCCAGATACCACTCGCCGGGCTCATCCAGGAATTTCCTGGAATTGAGCAGGAAGAACTTCGGCGTCCGGAACGGCGCCTGGATGGCGTCGTACCCGTAGGTGTTGTTGTCCCAGGCCGGCTGCTGCATGACGACGGTGGAACCGGAGATGCTCTCCACCGGCGCGAACCGGTTGGTGAACGAGAGCATCGCCTGGAAGTCGATGCGCTTCTGGTCGGGAAGCGTGGCGAGATAGGCGAGATCGGGGTTCCTGATGGTGAAGCCGGTGGGAGTCAGGGTGATGTCGGACCGTGCCACGCTGATCCGTGCGCGCTGCGCGGGTTTTCCGTCCACGTAGAGCTGGCGGGTGTCGAACCCGGTGCCGACGTGGGCCTTGTAGACACCGGTGGCGGCGTCGTCGACCTCCCAGCCGGTGACGGGCGTGGCACCGCTCAGCACGGGCGTGGCCCCGCGCGCGGCCGTCCAGGTGACGGTGTGCCCGTTCCGGCCGGAGTCGGCGGCGTCGAAACGCAGCGGCGAGGTCAGCCGGTAGGTCCCGTCCAGGAGTTCGACCGTGACGTCGCGCTTCCCCTCGGCCGCCGCGACACGGGCCCGTCGTTGTGCCTCCCCGAGGGTGGCCAGCGGCCGGCCTCTGTTGCCCGGGCCGTTGTCGTCGGAGTTCTTGGCTCCGGCGGGCGCCACCACGATCCTGTCGGCGGCCCCGGCCGCTTCCGCCCGGGCGGCGCCCGGGCCGGCGAACATTCCGGCGGTGATGAGTACGGCGGCGGACGCCGCGGCCGTCGTTCTTCCTTGTGGTCGTCTTCGCGGCACAGGTGACGGACGCATGTTTCTTCCTTTCTTCCGGCACTGCGTGCGCGGGGACGGTCAGCGCCGGACGGTGTGAGGCACCTCGTCGTTCGGCCGCGTGCGAGGGGTGAGCTGGTGTGGCTGTGCGGGGTGACCGTGGTCGGCCACGGAAAGCAGCCGTCGCCCGGCCTGCTCCGGCCGGACGCCGGGGCCCTTCGCGGCGCTGGTGTCCGGACGGCCGGCGGCCCCCTTCATCGCGTGCTCGTCGATCGTGATGCCCAGCCCCGGCGAGTCACCGAGGATGAACGCGCCGTCCTCGACGTACAGATCGAGTGACATGCCGATCGGCGGATGCAGGTCCTGCAACTCGCTGGCCATGTGGTTGGGCACCGACGTCGCGGCGTGCAGCAGCCCGACCGGTGTGTTGCCGATCGGGCTGACCGGCAGGTCATGGGCGTGTGCCAGGGCGGCCACCCGGAGGAAGTGGGACACCCCCCAGACGGCGGCCGTCTGGACGATGTCGACCGCCCCCGCGGCCAGCAGCGGGCGGAACTGCTCGAGCCCGGTGAGGTTCTCCCCCGTGGCGACGGAGGCGCGGACGCCACGGCCGACGGCGGCCAGCCCTTCGGCGTCCCACCGCCGGACCGGCTCCTCGATCCAGGTGAGGTCCAGCGTGCGCTCGAGCTCGCAGACGTGCCTGACCGCCTGCTTGCGCGTCCAGGCCTCGTTCACGTCGAGCATCAGACCCGGCCGCGAACCGTGCCCGGCCTCGGTCAGGACATCCCGCACCAGGGTCAGGCGGTGCCGGTCGCGTTCGATGTCGAGCCCGCCCTTGATCTTGGCGGCGCGCAGGCCGTACCGGGCGTAGACCTGGTAGGCCGAGACGAGTTCGTCGTCGGTCAGGCCGATGTCCAGGCCCGAGGCGTAGGCGGGAACCCGCCTGTCGCGTCCGCCCAGCAGCCGCCAGAGCGGTTCGCCGGCCGCCTGCGCCTTGATGTCCCACAGAGCGGTGTCGAGCGCGCCGATCGTGCCGAACACGGCGCCCGCGTGCCCCGCCTTGAAGGTCTGCCGCAGCATGCGGTCGTAGAGCGCGGTGACGCCGCGCGGGTCCTCGCCCTCGATCGCGGCGAACACCGCGTCGATGTTCACGTGCGGCCCGAGGCCGACGCCGGTGATCCCCTCGTCGGTGTCCACCAACACGATCGGCACCGAGACGACCCCGTCGGCGAAGACGCCGTTGGCGTCGCCGACGGGACGGCCCCATTCCGAGACCGTCGTCGTGGTCCGATACCCCGTGATCCTCATGTCAGCCCTTCGTGGAACCTGCGGTGACGCCGTCGGCGATCCGCCGTTGCAGAAACAGATAGATCATCAGTACGGGTACCGCGGCGATCAGGACTCCCGAGGCGAAGGTGGGGATGTCGTCCGAGTACTGTCCGCGCAGCGAGTTGACCCCGATCATGAGCGTGCGATGCTCCGGCGACGGCATCATCAGCAGGGAGATGAGCACGTCGTTCCAGCAGAACAAGGTGTTGAGGATGCCGACGGACAGCAGGGCGGGAACGCCCAGCGGGAGCATAATCCGCCGGTACACCCCGTACACCGTGTTCCCGTCGATCCTGGCCGCGTCGACGATCTCCGCCGGGATGGTCCTGTAGTGGCTCGTCATCAGGAAGACGGTGAACGGGAGGAACTGTGCGACGTAGGCCAGGATGAGCCCCGGATACGTGTCCACGAGCCCGCTGTCGGCCATGATCCTGGTCAGCGGCACCATGATCACCTGGAAGGGGACGAACAGCCCCGCGAGACAGCCCAGGAAGATGACGGTCGAGCCGCGGAACCGCAGCCGGCTCAGCGCGAAGCCGGCCATCGACCCCAGCAGCAGCAGAAGGAGCACCGAGAAGGCCACCACGACGAACGAGTTGGCGAAGTACCGCGCCATCCCGGCGCCGGCCCACGCCTCGGCGATGTTGTCGAAGCGCGGGGATGCCGCCGGGGAGAACCGGTCGAGGACGTAGTCGCGGCGGGTCTTCATCGCGACGTTGGCGGTGAACACGAGCGGATAGATCGTCGCCAGCGCGAGAGCGGCCATCGGAACGGCGGCCGCCCACCTGGCCAGGCGCATGCCGGGCATCAGTCCTGCCTTCCCGAGCGGCGGAGCAGGCTGATCTGCAGGAGCCCCACCACGAGCATGACGACGAAGAGAACCGTCGACGCGGCCGAGGCGAGCGCCGGCCGGTTCATCTGCCCCTGCTCGTGCCAGATGTAGTACTCCGGCAGATAGGTCGACCCCTCCGGGCCCCCGCTGGTCATGACGAAGAGCAGGCCGAACATGGACGTCAGCATCCCGATCATCGTGGTCACGAAGACGAATTGGATGGTGCGCGTCAGGCTCGGGATGATCACGTGCCAGATGACGCGGCCGAGCGACGCGCCGTCCACCCGGGCGGCGTCCAGCAGCGACGCGTCCAGGGTGCTGAACCCGGCGAGGAACACCACCAGGGCCATCCCGAACGTCGCCCATACGTGCACGCCGACGACCGTGAACATCGCGACGTCCGGATCGCCGAGCCAGTCGACCGGGCCGGCGCCGATCGCCCCGAGAGCGGCGTTCACCGGGCCGTCGTACCCCAGCATGAGGTTGAAGATCGCACCGACGATCACCGGTGAGAGCACGGCCGGGAAGAAGTAGACGCTGCGATAGACCCGGTGACCCGGGACGCGCAGATAGATGAAGGTCGCGAGCAGGCCCGGAATCGCCACCGCCACGGGAAGCAGCAGCACCAGCAGCCCGACGTTGCGCAGCGAGGTGCGGAACAACGGGTCGGCGGCCAGCTCCAGGTAGTTGCCCAGGCCGACGGGGGTTCCGTTGAGCTCGCCGTCGCCCGTGAAGGAGAAGTTCACCCCCAGGACGAGCGGCCACAGCCGCAGCACCACAATGATCAGTACGGCCGGGGCCACCAGGACGTAGGGTGCGAGGCGCTCGGCACGCGCCCCGCGGGTGGGCCTCCGGGCGTTCCCGCGGCGCCCCCGCCGCTCCGTCGCCGCCGCGCCGGTGCGCCCGGAGCGGGCCGGGCGCACCGACGGCGGTGAATCTTTGACCGGCACGCGATCAGCCCGCCCGGTCGGAGGCGGCCAGCTGCTCCACGACCTCGTCCACCGTGGCCGACCCGCTCAGGAGCTGCTGGGACAGCCTTCCCATCAGGTCCAGGGTCTTGGAGGACAGCGCGACGTGCAGGGCGGGCTTGCCGGCCTTGATCTGCTGCACGATCGTGGCGACGGCCGGGCCGGCCTGGGAGACGTCGATGGTCGTGTCGGACGCGATCGCGCCGGCCTTGGCGTAGAACGCGGTCAACGCGCCGGTCGAGGTCAGGGAGCGCACCAGGTCGGCGGCCAGCTCCGGGTCCTTCGTCCACTTCGCCACCCCGTAGCCGATGCCGCCGTCGTACGGAAGGCTCGGAGTGGCCCCCTCGGAGTCGACCGGGGCCTGCATGACGCCGATCTTGTCGGGCGGCAGGAACTCGCCGAAGTCCTTCCAGTGCCCGACGTCGGACATCAGCCCGATGATGTGCGCGGCCTTGCCGGTCTCGAAGACCCTGAAGATGTCGGTGAACATCGCGGTGGAGTTGGCACCCTCGTTGTTCAGCCCCTTGTCCTGGGCCTCCTTCCACAGCTCGAAGATCCGCCGTACGTGCGGTGAGGACCAGTCGCGCTTCCCGGCGATCCAGTCGTCGTACTCCTGAGGCGTCAGGATGCCGGATCCGAGGCCCGACATCCAGAACTGGATCCCGGCGCCTTCCTTGTTGCCGAGCGCGAAGCACGTGGCCCCGGTCGCCTTCTTGATGGCCGCGCAGGACTCGAGGAGCTCGTCCCAGGTCGCGGGCGGTTTCGCCGGATCGAGTCCGGCCTTCTCGTAGAGCGCCTTGTTGTAGTAGATCGGGTGCCCCTGCAGGGTCACCGGCGCGGCGTAGATCTTGCCGTCCTTGCTGAACGCGTCCCAGCCCGCCAGCCGGCTCTTGTCCGCGGCGACGTACTGGTCCAGCGGGAGGAGCGCGTCGGCGCGGTCGCGGATCTGCCCGCCGCCGTTGAAGAGCATGACGTCAGGCCCCTTGCCGGACTGGATCGCCGTGCCGAGCAGGGTGTAGTACTGGTCGAACGGCTGGGCGACGAACTCGACCGTGACCCCGGGATGCCGCCCGGCGAAGTCGGCCTTCGCTTTCTCTATGTAGGTCGCGGCGGCCGGTTCACCGGACTTCCAGTCCCAGACCACCAGCTTGCGCTGCTCCTGCGACGCCTTCCCGGAGGACGGGGACTCCGTCCGTGCGGCGCTCCCGCAGCCGGTCACGGCCAGTCCCGCGACCATCAGGACCGCCCACCACCGCTGCTGTCTCATCGCTGCTCGCTTTCCAGTGAGCGGCCGGCTGGCCCGGCCGGTCTTCGGCGAAACGTAACTCGTATGACGTATTACGTCAATAGCCGTCACCTATACTGGCGCGGTGGCGCTGTTCGTGTGGGCCACCGGAGGGGGATATGACGGCATCGCAGGAAACGGCCGGTGGCATCCCGGCGTCCCCCGCCTGGGTACGGCGCCCGGCCAGTCTCGCCCGGGCGGTGACGGCCGAGCTGGTGGAGCGCATCGTCCGCGGCGTGCACCCGCCGGGAACGCCGCTGCCCCCCGAGCCCGCGCTGTGCGAAGCCTTCTCCGTCAGCCGCACCGTCGTCCGCGAGGCCGTGAAGGTCCTGCAGGAGAAAGGGCTCGTACAGGTCCGCCAGGGCGCCGGCACCATGGTGACGCCCCCGGCGATGTGGGACATGCTCGACGAGCTCGTCCTCGCCGCGACCATCGCCGAGGACGAGACCCTCGCGATTCTCGACGACGTCGTCGTCACACGGCGCGTGCTGGAGTCCGACATGGCGAACGTCGCCGCCCGCCTGGCCGGGCCGGACACCGTCGAGCGGTTGCGCGCGCTGGTGGACCGGATGGACGAGCTCGTGGACGACCACGTCACCTACGCGGACAGCGACCGCGCCTTCCACGACACGATCATGCAGGCGTCCGGGAACCGCATCGCTCGCGGCGTCGTACGGGCGCTGGAGAACCAGGTCATCCACACCGCCCGCTACACGGGCCGGACCGAGCGGGCCCTGTGCGTGGCGTCGAACCTCGGCCACCGCCGCATCTACGAACGCATCGCCGCCCGCGATCCCGACGGCGCCGCCGAGGCGATGTTCAACCACATCACCGAGGCCTGGGTCGTCCGCCGCAGCGGACCTGCCGACCCGGTACGGCTGCGGCGCTGACACCGGGTTCCCCACCCTCGCAAACGATTCGAGCCCCGGGGAGTGAAAGTTTCAGCGCGGCCCGTCAGCGGCGGCCACGGCCGCTTTCCCTGGCCAGGCGAGGGAACGGCGGGCCGGCCGTGACGGTGATCCGCGGCACCGGGAAGACCGGGCCTTGACAGGTCCGGTCACGGTCATATTTGCTCCGCTGCACCATCGCCTCCATCCCCGCCATCCGGAAGAGAGGAAACCCGATCGGGGCGTTGGGTGAGCGTTAACACCGGACGCTTCGACCGGTCGGCCGGTACCCCATGAGACCGGCGAGTTCGATCGCGCGGAGGACGCCGGCGACGGCGGACCGGAACTCACCGCGCCGGAGACCGGACACACCGGTCCGGCCGGGCCCTCTCTCCCCCAGGAAAACGCCGGTACCGAACGGCTACCCCATTTTCGTGTGTCTTCATGAGAAAGGAGCTTGCGTGATGCCGGGGCACAGATCCCTCTTCACCGTCATCGCGACCACGGCACTGCTCCTCCTGTCCACGGCGCAGGCCGCGCTGGGCGACAGTGCCGTCACATCCGCCACCGCGAAGAGCGCCCTCGCGGCCACCGCGGGATGCGGCAAGACTCCGACGCTGAGAAGCGGTACGCAGTCGATCACGACCAGCGGGAAGAATCGCAGCTACATCCTGAGAATTCCTGACAACTACAACAACAACACTCCCTATCGCTTGATCTTCGGATTCCACTGGAACGGCGGCACCGCCAACGACGTCGACTCGGGCGGAACCAGTGGATACCCCTGGTCCTACTACGGGCTCAGGGCCTTGTCGAACAACAGCACCATCTTCGTCGCGCCCCAGGGCTTCAACAACGGCTGGGCCAATTCCGGCGGTGAGGACATCACCTTCGTCGACGACATGATCCGGCGGATCGAGGCGGACCTCTGTGTCGACACCTCCCAGCGCTTCGCCATGGGCTTCAGCTACGGCGGTGGCATGAGCTACGCGCTCGCGTGCGCCCGGGCGTCGGTCTTCCGAGCGGTTGCGGTCTACTCCGGCGGGCAGCTCAGCGGGTGCAGCGGCGGCACCGAGCCCGTCGCCTACATCGGGCTGCACGGCCTCAGGGACCCGGTGCTCAACATCTCCGCGGGCCGGTCGCTGCGTGACAGGTTCGTCAGGAACAACGGCTGCACCGCGCAGAACCCGCCGGAGCCTGCGCAGGGCAGCCTGACGCACATCGTCACCTACTACTCGGGCTGCCGGGCCGGGTATCCGGTCGCGTGGGCGGCGTTCGACGCGGGCCACACCCCCGGCCCCGTGGACGGGAAGCCCGGCGACTTCGAACCCGGCGAGAACTCCTGGACCAGGCCCGTGGTGTGGAGCTTCTTCACGCAGTTCGGGAGCGGCGGCACCCCGTCGCCGTCGCCGTCGCCGACCGCCTCTCCCACGGGCGGCACGGGGAGCACGAGCGCGCTCAAGGGTGTGGGGTCGGGCCGGTGCCTGGACGTCAACGGCGCCTCGCAGGCGAACGGCGCGCAGGCGCAGATCTGGGACTGCAACGGGCAGGCCAACCAGCAGTGGACCTCCACCAGCGCGGGTGAGCTGCGGGTCTACGGCAACAAGTGCCTGGACGTGAACGGCGGCGGCACCGCCGACGGCACCGCGGTCATCATCTGGGACTGCAACGGCCAGAACAACCAGAAGTGGCGCCTGAACTCCGACGGCACCA
>NZ_JBDJAW010000083.1 GCF_039649665.1 Microbispora sp. ZYX-F-249
CGCCTGCGAGGCGCCGTTGACGTCCAGGCACCGCCCGGACCCGACGCCCTTCAGGGCGCTCGTGCTCCCCGTGGGCGTGGGGGTCGGCGACGGTCCGGGGGATCCGGGGGGCAGCAGCGTGATGGTGAAGGTCTCGTCGGCGTTGGTGTGCGGCAGATGCACCGTCGTGCCGTTGCCCGACAACGTCACCACCGTGTTCTGCACGGTCACAGGACCGGTGACGGCGCCCCCGCCGTTGTACGGGATGCGCTCGGTCACCACCCGGACCTGGTTGTTCTGCACGATGCCGCTGGTGGCGTCCAGCCGCTGCAGGCCGACCGCGATGTCGCCCGTCGTGCGGCCCCCGCCGACCAGGACCTTCGCCTCGCCGTTCGCCTTCGTCGCGAACCCGTCGTAGGAGGTGCTCGGCGTGACCGAGACGACCTGGCCGGTCTGCGAGCCGTAGAAGCGGTAGACCCACCACTCGCCCTTGGGCTGGTACTGCCCGGAGGAGTTGCGGACCAGCAGGTTGCCCAGGTCGTTGTGCAGGTTGCCACCGCCGGCCCAGTTGGCCCGCAGGCCGTCCGCGCCGGCCCGCTCCAGCCGGGCGATGTACCAGGACCCGTCCCCGGGGTTCTGCTCGTTGGACGCCCCGTACTCGTTGATCTGGTACGGACGGGGGTGGGGGATGCCACGGGAACCGAGGGTGGCGTCGGCGGTCGCGACGTTGGCCACCGGGTCGCCGGGCAGGGAGTGCCAGCTGACGATGTCGGGGACGACGTCGTTGGCCTTCACGTAGTCGAGGTACTGGGTCCAGAAGCCGCCGGAGGACGGCACGCAGGCGCAGCTCGGGCCGACGATCAGGTGGGACGGGAACGCGGCGCGGATGCGCTGGTAGGCCCGCTTCCACATCTCGAAGTACTGCGAGATGGGACGGTTCCAGAACAGGGTGATGTTGGGCTCGTTCCACAGGTCCCACTGAACCGGGGCGCCGGTGGCCCGCACGTCGCCGATCAGGCGGGTGAGGAAGGCGTCGTAGTCGGTCCAGTTGCCGTTGTCGCCCGGGAATCGGGAGATGGGGTAACCGTCGGCGCCCCACAGGTCGTGCACCAGCAGGACGAACTCACCGCCCAGCGATCGGGTGCGCAGCAGCTGCGCGCGGGTGGCGTTCCACCGGCGGTCGTACTTGCCCGACACCCAGCCGCCCGGGGCGTCCAGCTGGGCGCCGCCGGCCCGCATGTACCGGAACCTGACATCGGTGAAGAAATGGTCCGGGGGATTGGCGCCGTCCTCCGTCATGCCGTAGATCCATCCGGAGGCCCGGTACGTCGGAGAGCCGCCGGCGACGGAGAAGTCGACGGTGATCGACTCGTCCGCGGCCTGGGCCGGCGCCGCCGTCGTGAGGAGGGATCCGGCGACGAGCGCGCCGACGGCGAACAGGGCCGCGATCCCGCGGCGGCCTGTCCGCCGCTTCCTGCCTTTCGCGTCCACTCATGACTCCTTGCACAGAGGGGGGTGGGGGAGTGACGCCGTCTGCGGCCGGCCGCGATCCCGGTTACGGGATTATCGAATCGATTCGCTGGCAGCCTAGGTCTCGTCGGCGAGGGATGTCAACGGCAGGTGTCAAGCATCGGCGGGACACGCTCGGAGGGCCGGGATGGTCCACTCGTACCCGGAAGGGGGCATGGCGGACGCGGACCATGAAAGTTTCATACCTATACCCGGCTGAGCAGTAGAAAGATACTACTGATTCTCGCCCGGCTGGATTCGGACGAGGGGGCGCGGCATCATCGACGGCACGTTGAAATGGGCATTCTCGATCTAGGCGGCGACGCCATGTCCGGCGCATGTGAACAGACATCCAATGGATCGCCGATAAGCATGCTTGACACCCATGAGGCGCGGACCTATGGTCATTCCGAATCGATTCGACAGGTTCTCGCAGGTCAGGCCCGGTGTGTCCGTCGCGCCGGCACCGTCGGAATCGTTCCGGCTCCGCCGGGCGCGGGCCGGTCCGGCGGCCGTGGCGTCCTCGCCGGCGACCGGTTCGGTCGACTCGGACATCGGGCGCGGCACGACTCCCACCCCCCGCAAGGAGATCCCGTGCAGGATTGCTCACCCCGGACGGCGCGGAGACGTGTCCCGGCCGGTCTCCCGGCCGCGATGCCGCCTGCCGATCCCGGCATGGCCGGCGCGGCCGTACGCCCCGACAGGTGGGCCGCGTGCTGAGGATGACCGGTATCGGCAAGAGCTTCCTGGGCGTGCGGGTCCTCGGCGGGGTCGATCTGGAGGCGGCCGCGGGTGAGGTCCACGCGGTGGTCGGGGAGAACGGCGCGGGCAAGTCGACGCTGATGAAGATCCTGGCCGGCGTGCACACCCCGGACGAGGGGAGCATCGAGATCGACGGCCGGAGCGTGGCCTTCGGGCACCCGGTCGAGGCGCAGCGGGCCGGGGTGGCGATCATCCATCAGGAGCTCACCCTGCTGCCGGAGCGGACGGTCGCCGAGAACGTCTTCCTCGGGCGGGAACCCGTCCGGCGGGGGCTGGTCGACCGGGCCGCGATGGAGTCGGCGACCGGTGAGCTGCTGAAGTCTCTCGGCGAGGAGGCGTTCGGGCCGCGCGATCTCGTCCGGCGGCTCTCGGTGGCACAGCAACAGGTCGTCGAGATCGCCAAGGCGCTGTCGCTGAACGCCCGGATCGTGGTGATGGACGAGCCGACCGCCGCCCTGGCCGGCCACGAGGTCGAGCTGCTCTACACGCTGGTGCGGCGGCTCACCGGGCGTGGCATCGCGGTCCTGTACATCTCGCACCGGCTCCGCGAGATCTTCGATCTCGCCGACCGGATCACCGTGCTCAAGGACGGCGCCCGGGTCACCACCGCGGCGGCGTCGAGCCTGGACAGCCCGGCACTGGTCCGCCTGATGGTCGGGCGGGAGCTGCGGTCGTACTACCCGCCCCGGGCGGCGGAACCGCCCGGGGAGGTGCTGCTGAGCGTGCGCGGCGGCGGCAACGCCCGGCTGCACGGCATCGACCTCGACCTGCGCGCGGGGGAGATCGTCGGGGTCGCCGGACTGCAGGGCTCGGGCCGCACCGAGCTGGCCAAGGCGCTGTTCGGCGCCGAGCCCTTCACCATCGGTGAGATGACGCCCCGCCGTCCCCGCTCGCCGCGGGAGGGCATCGCGGCCGGGACCGGCCTGGTCACCGAGGACCGCAAGGCAGAAGGACTTCTGCTCAACCAGCGGGTGGGCGACAACGCCCTGCTCGTCGCCCGGGCGACCGGGGCCCGCAGGTCCGGCGTCGAGCGGCTGCTCGAGCGGGTGCGGCTCAACCCGCCCCGGCCCGCCCAGGAGGTCCGGCTGCTGTCCGGCGGCAACCAGCAGAAGGTCGTGCTGGCCAAGTGGATGACGGTCGCGCCGCGCGTCCTGCTGTTCGACGAGCCCACCCGGGGGGTCGACGTCGGCGCCAAGGCCGCCATCCACGAGCTGATGCGGGAACTCGCGGGCGACGGCGTGGCCGTCCTGATGATCTCCTCGGAGCTCCCCGAGCTCATCGGCATGAGCGATCGCATCGTGGTGCTGCGGGACGGCCGTATCGCCGGGGAACTGCCCGCCGGCGCCGCCGAGGAAGCCGTGATGCACCTGGCGGCCGCGTCATGACCCAGCAGCTGAAGCTCCGGCGCGTACCGGCCGGGGGCTCGTTCCTGCGGCGGCTCTCGGCCGACCGGCCCGCGCGCGCCGTCTACGTGGCGCTGGTCCTGCTCGTCGTGCTGGGCTGGCTGCTGTTCGCCCTGGACGGCGGGCAGTTCCTCAGCCAGGAGAACATCGTCGGCATCCAGCAGCGGTCGGCGGCCCTCGGCATCGTCGCGGTCGGCCAGACCGTGGTGATCCTGGCCGGGAGCCTGGACCTCTCGGTGGCCTACCTGATCAGCCTGACCTCGCTGGTCGCGGCCGAGATCATGGCGGGCGCCGACGCGGGCGTGCCGGCCGCGGTCGCGGCGGTGCTGGCGGTCAGCGCGGCGGCCGGACTGGTGAACGGCCTGATCGTCACCAGACTCCGGGTGCACGCCTTCATCGCCACGCTCGGGGTCGCGCTGATCCTCAAAGGATTGCTCGACGAGCGGTACGACGGGCCCGCGGGCAGCGTGCCCGCGTCCTTCCAGCATCTCGGGTACGACCGCATCGGCCCGCTGCCGGTGTCGGCGCTGCTGTGGGCCGTGGTGGCGGCGTCCGCGTGGTTCCTGCTCAGCCGGACGCGGCTGGGATACCGGATCTACGCCGTGGGCGGGGACGCGGAGGTCGCGCGCCTGTCGGGCATCCGCACCGGGCGGGTCGTGGTCGCCGCCCACGTGCTCTGCTCGGTCTGCGCCGGGATCGCCGGGCTGCTGCTCGCCTCCCGGCTCGGGGCCGGCGCGCCGACGGTGGGGACCGACGGCGGATACGACCTGGAGTCGATCGCCGCGGTCGTGCTCGGCGGGACGGCTCTGGCCGGAGGCCGCGGCGGGGTCGCCGGGACCGTCGGCGGCGTCCTGCTCCTGGCCGTCCTCGACACCATCTTCAACCAGATGGAGGTCGACTCCTTCGCCAAGGACGTCGTACGGGGTGTGGTCCTGGTGGCCGCCCTGGCGATCTACGCCCGCAGGAGGCGGACCGCATGAGACGCGCGCTGCCGATCTTCGTGGTGCTGGCCGGGCTGCTGGTCGCCATCGCGGTCGTCAACCCGTACTTCCTGGAGCCGCCCGCCTTCCTCGCCTTCGTCAAACGGGCCGCGCCGCTGGTGATCCTCGCGGCCGGGCAGTACTTCGTCATCGTCTCGGGCGAGTTCGACCTGTCGGTCGGCTCGCTCGTCACCGCCGAGGTGGTGATCGCCGCCCGGCTCATCGACGGCTCGGCGGAGGCGACCTGGCCCGTGCTGGCCCTGCTGATCGTCATCGGGCCGCTCACCGGGCTGGTCAACGGGATCGTCACCACCCTGCTCCGGGTCCCGTCGTTCATCACCACCCTCGGCATGCTGCTGATCCTGTCCGGGGCGGTCTTCCTCTGGACGGGCGGCGCGCCCCGGGGCGCCCTGTCCCCGGAGTTCCGCGAGCTGGGCCGGGGGAGTCTGGGCCCGGTGCCCTGGTCGGTCCTCATCCTCGTCGCGGTGGCGGCGGCCGCGATCTGGGCGATGCGCGCGAGTTTCGGCCACACGCTGATCGCGGCCGGCGACAACGACCGGGCGGCGGCACTGTCCGGCGTCCGCGTCGCCCGCGTGCGGACGGCGGCGTTCATGATCTCCGGGCTGTCCGCGGCGGTCGCCGCGATCCTGCTCGGCGGCTTCGCCGGGGTGTCCGCGCAGGTCGGCCAGGGCCTGGAGTTCCAGGCCATCACCGCTGTCGTGCTCGGTGGCGTGGCCCTCGGGGGCGGCCGCGGTTCCGTGGTCGCCGCCATGGCGGGCGCCTTCACCCTGGAGGCGCTGTTCACCCTACTCAACCTGTACGGCATCTCGGGGGCGCTGGAGCCGGCCGTGCAGGGCGTGATCATCATCGCCGCGGTGGCGCTGGGGGCCGTGAACCTCCCGCGCAGGAAAGCCGCGGCGGTCTCGTGACGGAAGGAAGACCATGCGTTCATATTCGCGGCGGCTCCTCGCCTCCGCCGCGCTGGCCGCGCTGACGCTGCCGATGGCCGCGTGCACCAGCGACAAACCCGTGTCCTCCGCCTCCGCCGCGCCGGCCGGGCCGGCCGCGCGGGAGGACAAGGGCACCGGCGCGCAGTCGAAGTTCTTCATGCAGGCCGACTACGACGCCCAGATGGCGATGCGCCGGGCACAGCCGACCGGCCCGGCGGACAAGCCGTGGGAGCAGAGCATCGACCCGCGGCCCGTCGACACCGCCGAGTACAAGAAGGCGGGGCCGTACCACCTGTGCTTCTCCAACGCCGCGGTCAACAACCCCTGGCGGCAGGTCGGCTGGAAGACCATGCAGGCGGAGGTCGCCCTGCACAAGGAGATCACGGAGTTCACCGCACTGGACGCCGAGGGCAAGGACGACAAGCAGATCTCCGACATCGCGGAGTTGCAGGGCAAGGGCTGCGACGCGCTGATCGTCTCGCCCAACACCACGGCCACGCTGACTCCCGCGGTGGCCGGGGCGTGTCCGAAGGTGCCGGTCATCGTGTTCGACCGGGGGGTCCAGACCGACTGCCCGGTCACGTTCATCAAACCGATCGGCGGCTACGCCTTCGGCGCCGAGGCGGCCGAGTTCCTCGTCGGCAAGGTGCGGGCCGGCGGGAAGATCCTGGCGCTGCGCATCCTGCCCGGCGTGGACGTGCTGGAGACCCGGTGGTCGGCGGCGAAGGTCGCGTTCGACCAGAGCGACCTCGAGGTCGTCGGCGTGGAGTTCACCGACGGCGACGCCGCGAAGACCAAGAGCATCGTCAGTGACTACATCCAGCGCTACGGCAAGATCGACGGAGTCTGGATGGACGCGGGCGCCACCGCCGTCGCGGCCGTCGAGGCGTTCGAGGACGCGGGCCGGCCCGTGCCGCCGATCAGCGGCGAGGACCAGCAGGACTTCCTGCGGAAGTGGAGCGACGCGAAGCTGACCGCGATCGCCCCGACCTACCCGACCTACCAGTGGCGCACCCCGATCATCGCGGCGCTCAAGATCCTCAAGGGCGAGCAGGTGCCGAAGGTCTGGAACCTCCCGCAACCGGCGATCACGCAGGAGAACCTCGCCACCTACCTCAAGCCCGGCATGCCGCCGCTGCACTACGCCCTGTGCGGGTGCGAGGACCTGCCCGGCTACCCCGCGAAATGGGGTGGCTCGTCGTGATCGGCGTCGACGTGACCATCGCCACCGCCGCATCCGTCCGGCGTCCCCTCGCCGCGAGCCAGGACGCCCTCGTCACCGAAGGACTCGCCTTCCTCCGCACCCTCATGGCCTGACCGGCCGACCATCCAAGCCTTCGCACCCCGTAACTCCGGCCGTAACCGGTAACCCCCCCAGGAGATCCCTCATGCGAAGATCACGCTTACTGCCCGCCCTGGCCGCGGCCCTGTTGGGGCTGTTGCTGTCCGCGGTGCCGCTGGTGGCGCACGCGGCCGCACCGCAGTTCAAGGTGCTGCTGTTCAGCAAGACAGCGAGCGGCGCCTACCGGCACGACTCCATCTCCGCCGGCATCGCGATGTTCCAGCAGCTGGCGACGGACAACAACTTCCAGCTCGACGCGAGCGAGAACTCCTCCGTCTTCACCACGTCGAACCTCGCCAACTACGACGCGGTGATCATGCTCCAGACGTCGGGCATGGTGTGGGACAACGACGCGCAGCGCCAGGCCATGCAGGCGTACGTGCGCGGCGGCCACGGCGTCGTCGCGATCCACAACGCCGTCGACATGAACATCGAGTCGCAGTTCCCCTGGTGGGACCAGACCGTGCTGGCCGGCGCGCACATGACCCAGCACTCCTCGATCGTGCAGGGCACCGCCAAGGTCGCCGACAAGGTCCACCCCTCGACCAAGGGCCTGCCGGACCGGTGGACCCGTACCGAGGAGTGGTACAACTTCGACAAGAACATGCGCGGCTCGGTGCACGTGCTGGTGACCGCGGACGAGACCACCTATGACGCGGGCGCGAACAAGATGGGCGCCGACCACCCGATCTCCTGGTGTCACAACCCGGAGGGCGGCCGGGTGTGGGCCACCGCGATGGGCCACAACGCGTCCTCCTACTCGGAGCCGCTGTTCAAGCAGCACCTGCTGGGCGCGGTGAAGTGGGCGGCCGGCGCGGCGCCGGGCGACTGCGGCGGCACGGTCGCGGCCCGCTTCCAGAAGGTGACCCTCGACGGCGCGCCGGACCAGCCGATGGAGCTGGACGTCGCCGCGGACGGCAGGGTCTTCTACATCTCGCGCTCGGGCAAGGTGAACCTGATCCCCGCGGGCGGCGGCGGCACGCGCGTCATCGGCACCCTGTCGGTGTACGACGGCGGCGAGGACGGCGGCATCGGCCTGGCGCTCGACCCGAACTTCGCCACCAACGGCTGGATCTACCTCAACTACTCGCCGTCCAACGGCGGCGAGGTGAACCGGGTGTCGCGCTTCACCTTCAACGGCACCAGCCTCGACCTGTCGAGCGAGAAAAAGATCATCGAGGTTCCGGCGTACCGCAACGTCGACGAGCCCGGCCACACCGGCGGCTACCTCGCGTTCGGCCCGGGCGGCAACCTGTACATCGGCCCGGGTGACGACACCAACCCCAACGGATCCAGCGGCTACGCCCCGATCGACGAGCGGCAGGGCCGGGAGCACTACGACGCCCAGCGGTCCGCGGCCAACACCAACGACCTGCGCGGCAAGATCCTGCGCATCCACCCCGAGGCCGACGGCACCTACACGATCCCGTCCGGCAACATGTTCGCGCCGGGCACCGCCAAGACGCGGCCGGAGATCTACGCGATGGGCTTCCGCAACCCGTTCCGCTTCTCCGTCGACAAGGTCACCGGCTGGATCTCGGTGGGCGACTACGGCCCGGACGCGGGGGCGGCGAACGCCAACCGCGGCCCCGAGGGCACCGTCGAATGGAACCTGATCAAGGAGCCGGGCTTCTACGGCTGGCCCTACTGCGTCGGCAACAACATCCCGTTCAACGACTTCAACTTCGCCACCAACACCTCCGGTGCGAAGTTCAACTGCTCGGCGCCGGTCAACAACTCGCCCAACAACACCGGCCTGACCAACCTGCCCGCGGCCAAGTCCGCGACCATCTGGTACAACTACCACGCCTCGGCCGAGTTCCCCGAGATCAACTGCTGTGGCGGTGCGGCCCCCATGGGTGGCCCGTTCTACCGCTACGACGCCTCCAGCACCTCCGACCGCAAGTTCCCCGACTACTTCGACGGCACACCCTTCCTCTACGAGTGGAGCCGTAACTTCGTCAAGGAACTGCGGCTGGACTCCTCCGGCAACCTCCTGAAGATCAGCCCCTTCGTGGCGCAGATCGCCCCGCACGCGCCGATCGACATGAAGTTCGGCCCGGACGGCGCGTTGTACATGGCCGACTGGGGCAACGGCTTCGGCCACGCGAACACCGACGACGCCGTCTACCGGATCGACTACGTGGTCGGCAACCGCGCTCCCGTCGCCAAGGCGAGCGCCAGCCCCGACTCGGGCAAGGCGCCGCTGACGGTGGCGTTCTCCTCGGCCGGCTCGTCCGATCCCGACGGCGACGCGATCACCTACAGCTGGGACTTCGGCGACGGCGGGACGTCCACCAGCGCCAACCCGTCCCACACCTACAGCGCCAACGGCACCTACAACGCCAAGCTGACCGTACGCGACTCAAGTGGGAAGACGGCCAGTGTCACGGTGCCCATCGTGGTCGGCAACACCCGGCCCACGGTCGCCTTCTCGGCTCCGCCCGACGGCGGGTTCATCGACTTCGGCGACCAGGTGAACTACACGCTGAACGTCACCGACGCCGAGGACGGCACCGTCGACTGCACCAAGGTCAACGTGTTCACCGCGCTCGGCCACGACCAGCACGCCCACGACACCGGTCAGTACACCGGCTGCTCGGGGACGGTCACGACCACGGCCTCCGGCCACGACGAGGCCTCCAACGTCTACTACGTCCTGGGTGCGGACTACACCGACAAGGGCGGCCTGAAGGGCAGCGCAGGCGTCACGCTGCAGCCCAAGCACAAGCAGGCCGAGCACGCCACCGGCTCGTCCGGCATCAGGATCGTCGACGAGTCCGGGGCCGAGGGCGGCAGGCGGATCGGCGACATCTCCAACAACGACTGGCTCTCCTTCACCCCGTTCAACCTCTCCGGAATCGACACGGTGTCCTTCCGCGTCTCGGCGCCGTCCGCCACCGGAGGGTCCATCGAGCTGCACGCCGACTCGCCGACCGGGGCGCTCATCGCCTCCGCCTCGGTGCCGTCGACCGGTGGCTGGAACAACTACGTGTCCCTGCCCGCGGTGCGGGTCACCGACCCCGGTGGCACGCACGACGTGTACGTCGTGTTCAAGGCGCCGTCGGCGAACGCGTTCGACGTCGACTCGTTCACCTTCGGCGGCAGGGGCGTCGGACAGGGCGGCGGCTCCTCGCCGTCCCCCTCGCCATCGGTTCCGCCCTCTCCCTCGCCTTCTCCGTCGTCGCCCTCGGGGAGCACGAGCGCCCTGAAGGGCGTCGGGTCCGGGCGGTGCCTGGACGTCAACGGCGCCTCGCAGGCG
>NZ_JBDJAW010000084.1 GCF_039649665.1 Microbispora sp. ZYX-F-249
GGGGCCTGCGGGGCCGCGGCGGCCACACCGTCGGCGCGGAGTGGAGCGACGGGCAGGCCGACGAGTACCGCATCACGCCCGACCGCGACGGTGTCGTCAAGGTACGCGGCGGCATCTTCACCGGCCGCCACAAGCTCCTCGACGTCGCCGGCGGCACGGTCAAGGTGGAAAAGACCGAGCCGGACGCCGTCACGATCACGGCGCAGGCCGGGCACACCTACCGGGCGTACGCGCTGCAGAAGGTCACGATGACCGCGCCCGTCGAGGTCTCGCCGGGTCAGGGGGCGAAGGTCATGGTCACCGTGCGGGCGGTCGAGGCGTCGCTGGCGTCGGCGACGGTGTCTGTCAAGGCGCCGGAGGGATGGACCATCGCCCCCGCGCAGGCCGGCGTCGGGCCCCTGGCGCCGGACGCGAAGGCCACCGTGGAGTTCACCGTCACTCCCGCCGCCGGCGCCGCGGCCGGCACCGCGGTCCTCACCGGCGTGGTGAGCGGCACCGAGGCGGGCGCGGACTGGACCGCGTCCGCGAAGGCCCAGGTGCAGGTGTGGGGCGGCGGGGAGAAGCCGCTTGAGGAGCTCTTCAGCAACGTCGGCGTCACCGACGACGACAACACCGCCCCCGGAAACTTCGACGGCAACAACGCCAGCATCTCCGCCCAGGCGCTGGCGTCGGTCGGCGTCACCCCCGGGGCCACCGTCACCAAGAACGGGCTGAACTTCACCTGGCCCAACGTCGCGGCGGGCACCCCCGACAACGCCATCGCCTCGGGGCAGTCCCTCAAGGTGACCGGCACCGGCAAGACGCTCGGCTTCCTGCTGACCGGCACCTACGGCGCGGTGTCCGGACCGGCCACCATCGTGTACAAGGACGGCACGAGGCAGACCTTCACCCTCAGCAGCCCGGACTGGTACGGCGCGCCGAGGCCGGAGGGCGACGCCGCCGTCGTGGCCCCCTACCAGAACCGGCCGAACAACCAGCGGCAGAACACCGCCGCGACGATCTACTACGCGGGCGTGGCGCTGCAGAACAAGGAGATCTCCCGCGTCGACCTGCCCAACATCAGCGCGCGGGCGGCGAACGGGGTCGCGACCATGCACATCTTCGCGGTCGCGCTCGACGCCGTCACGCCGCCGCCGGCGGTCAAGCTGACCGTCACCGCCACCACCCGCTGCATCGGCACCTCGGCCTACCTGGCGGTCACGGCCGTCAACGACTCCGACGTGCCGACCACGATCACGCTGACCACTCCGTACGGCACCAAGACCGTGGCCGACGTGGCTCCGGGCAAGCAGGCCTACCAGTCCTTCAACACCCGGGCCAAGCAGATCGACGCCGGCAAGGTCACCGTGACGGCGACCGCGACGATCGGCGGCAAGCAGGTCACCTCGACCTACGACGCCGCCTACACCGCGGCCAGCTGCGGCTGACCCTGCCGGGAGCCTCCCCGGCCGGCCGCTGACCGCACCGGCGGGAAGGTCAAGGTCGAGCCCGGCCCCGCCGGGCTCGACGCGAAGACCGGGCACGCCGACCGCGCGTGCGCCCTGCCGGGGTCCGGCTCACCTCGCCCGCCGGGGTGAGCCGGGGCCCGCGGGCGGAGGCCCGCCGGCCACCGGGAGCAGCGGGGCGGCAGGACGGTGCCGACGTCGGCCCGCGAGACCGGCCAGCAGGACCATGGTGGCGGGGGAAAGCAGCCAGGCCAGGACCAGGCGCGGCGCCACAAGGGACGGCGGAGTCGACTGGTCCTCCAGGCACTCGCGCCACCACTGGGGCGGTTCGGGGGCCAGACGTTTCCCGGCCTCGGCCAGCGCGGTGGGGAGCAGGGCGACCGTCAGCCCCAGCCAGGCGGCGCCGGGCCACGCCGGCGAACGGGCCGGCCGGAGCGCGGTTCCCGGCCGTGAACGGAGCGCCCAAGCCGCGGCCAGGGCCAGCAACGCGGGCTGAAGCAGGGCGAGCCAGTCGCCGAGGAACTCCGCGGCCCCGGCCGCCGGGCCGGGCGACGCCATGTCCAGCGGCAGGCCACCGCTGCAGACCACCGTCACCACCTCGGCGAACATGGGCTCGACCAGCAGTTCCCACAGCGACAGCACCACCGCTGCCGACCGGAAGACCGCGACTGCGCGCATCGGAGACTTCCCTGAGTATCTACAGGGCCGGGGCGGCCTAACGCCTGTCCGCCGAGAAGATCATCCTCGGCGATGCGTCCTGCGGTGCGATGGCAGGATGCTTGCGATAGAGGTCATCGCGGTCACGATGCGAGACAGACGCCCGTGGATCGCGGCGGAGCAGGAGGAGGCCGATGAGCCAGGGCAAGCACCGCGTCGCCGTGCTCGTGCTCGAGGGGGCGAAGCCGCTCGACGTCGGCATCCCCGCGCAGGTGTTCTCCAGCCGGCCGAGCATGCCGTACGAGGTGCGGGTGTGCGGCGCCGCCCCCGGGATGGTGACCGGCGGCGACGGCCTCTCCTATCACGTGGCCGAGGGCCTCGACGCCTTCGAGCAGGCCGACACCGTCTTCATCCCCGGCTACCGGGAGCCGGCGACCACGGAACCGCCGGCCGCGGTCGTCGCCGCGCTCATGGCCGCCCACGAGCGCGGGACCCGCCTCGCCGCCATCTCGACGGGGGCGTTCGCGCTGGCGGCGACGGGCCTGCTCGACGGCAGGCGGGCGACGACCCACTGGCACTACACGAAGGCCCTCGCCGACAAACATCCGCTCGTACGTGTGGACGAGAACGTCCTGTTCGTGGACGAGGGGAACGTGCTCACGTCGGCGGGCGCCGCGTCCGGCATCGACCTGTGCCTGCACCTGGTGCGGCGCGACCACGGCGTCGGACTGTCCAACCACGTGGCGAGGCGGCTGGTGGCGGCGCCCTACCGCAGCGGGGGCCAGGCGCAGTACGTCCCGCGGAGCGTGCCGGAACCGCTCGGCGACCTGTTCGCGAGCACCCGCGAGTGGGCCCTGGCGCACCTGTCCGAACGGCTGACACTCGACACCCTCGCCCGCCACGCGCGGGTGTCGGCGCGCACCTTCTCCCGGCGGTTCGTGGAGGACACCGGCTACACGCCCATGCAGTGGGTGCTGCGGGCGCGCGTGGACCTGGCACGCGAACTGCTCGAACGCACCGATCTCGGCGTGGAGCAGATCGCCGACCGGGTCGGGCTGGGCACCGGGGCGAACCTGCGCCTGCATTTCCAGCGGATTCTCGGCACCTCCCCGACCGACTACCGCCACACCTTCTCCGCCTGACCTCCCGGCCTGACGGGCAGCCGCGCCGGTCCTCCTGCGAGGTGGCGAGATCCTTGCGATCGGTGGCGAAACTTCTGGCGGGATTCTTGCGCACGGTGTCGTTCGGGCCACTGTCGTCCCGGCGGCCGCGCGCCGACCATGGAGCCCGTGACGAAAGGAGCCTCCATGACCCGCATCGCCGTCAACGGATTCGGCCGGATCGGACGCAACACCCTCCGTGCCCTGCTCGAGCGCGACAGCAAGCTCGACGTGGTCGCCGTCAACGACCTCGCCGCCCCCGAGACCCTCGCGCACCTGCTGAAGTACGACAGCGCGCTCGGCCGCCTCGGCCGCTCCGTCGAGGTCGACGGAACCGATCTCGTGGTGGACGGCCGCCGTATCGGGGTGCTCGCCGAGCGCGAGCCCGCCAAGCTGCCGTGGGCCGAGCTCGGCGTCGACATCGTGCTGGAGGCCACCGGCCGCTTCACCAAGGCGGACGCCGCTCGCACGCACATCGACGCGGGCGCGAGGCGCGTGCTGGTGAGCGCCCCCTCCGACGGCGCCGACGTCACGCTCGCCTACGGCGTGAACACCGAGGCCTACGACCCCGCCGCGCATGTGATCGTCTCGAACGCCTCGTGCACCACGAATGCGCTGGCGCCGCTCGCGTCCGTGCTGGACGACCTGGCCGGCATCGAGCACGGCTTCATGACGACCGTGCACGCGTACACGCAGGAGCAGAACCTCCAGGACGGCCCGCACCGCGACCTGCGCCGGGCCCGCGCCGCCGCCGTGAACATCGCGCCCACCACCACCGGGGCCGCCAAGGCCATCGGCCTGGTGCTGCCGAAGCTGGACGGCAAGCTGTCGGGCGACTCGATCCGCGTGCCGGTCCCGGTGGGTTCGCTCGTGGAGCTGAACACCACGGTCTCGCGCCGGGTCACCCGCGACGAGGTGCTCACGGCCTACCGCGCCGCCGCCGACGGCCGGCTCAAGGGCATCCTCGACTACGCCGACGAGCCGCTGGTCTCCAGCGACATCACCGGCCAGGCCGCGTCGTCGATCTTCGACGCCGCCCTCACCCGGGTCGAGGGCACGCACGTCAAGGTGGTGGCCTGGTACGACAACGAGTGGGGCTTCGCGAACCGCGTCGTCGACACGCTCGAACTGCTCGCCCGCGACTGAGCGGGGGCCGCGCTCACAGCGCGAGCTCGCGGTGCCGCCCCGTGCGCCACTCGACCAGCATCACCGTGGCGTCGTCCTGGAGCTGACCGCGCTGGTAGGAGAGGATCGAGTGGATCAGCCGGCGCAGGGTCTCCGGTGCGGAGACGCCGTCGGCCTCCCGCCGGATGACGAAGTCGGCGAAGCGGTCCAGCCCGAACCTGTCCCCCTCGGGAGTCAGCGCCTCGACGATGCCGTCGGTGTAGAGGAGCAGCCGGTCGCCGGGCTCGAGCTGACGGCGCGCGAGCACGGCGGCCGGGCCCAGGCGAAGACCCATCGGGGTGTCCGGCGGGCTGTCCAGCACCGAGGCCACCCGTCCCTGTCTCAGGACGAGCGGCGGGGGGTGCCCCCGGTTCACCCAGGTCAGCCATCCGGTGCCAAGGTCCAGGTCGGCCAGGACCCCGGTGGCGAACCGGGAGGTGGCGAACTGCCCGGCGATCGCCTCGTCGATCGCGTCGCTGATGTCGAGCAGCCCGGCCCTGCGCCGGCGGCGGTTGTTGCGGTAGGCGCTCAGGGCGATGGCGGCGGTCAGGCCGGCGGAGGTGTCGTGCCCCATGGCGTCGAAGATCCCGATGTGGAGCGTGCCGCCGTCGAGGGCGTAGTCGAACGCGTCGCCGCCGACGTGATAGGCCGGTTCCAGCCCGGCGCTGACGGTCATGGTGTCGGTGGCGAAGTTCCTGATCGGCAGCAGGGTCCACAGCATCTCGGCCGACAGGTGCATCTCCTCGGTACGCACGAGCCGCGCGAAGGCGTCGCTGTAGGCCCGCTTGCTCACCACCAGCAGCGCGACCAGGCTGCCCAGCTCGTTCGCGATCCGCTCGGTGGTCTCGTCGACCACGGGCGCGGTCACCCCGAGCACGCCGACCCGCTCCGTGCCGTTCAGCATGGGCACCCACAGGCGCCGGGGCCCCTCGCTGCCCAGCGGTTCGGCGGCCTCGGCGACGTACGGGTCGGTGGCGGGGCGCGCCTGGACGATCTCCTGGTTCCGGTAGGCGCGCCCGGCCAGGGTCGTGTCGATGGCGACGCGGTTCAGCGGTTCGCCGTACACGTCACGCTGTCCGGGCAGCGGCACCAGATACAGCGGCCGGAGGCTGGCCACGTAGATCATGATCTCGGTGAAGCCGAGCGGCCGGACGTGCTCGATGACCGAGGACGCCAGGTCGTCCAGTGGCGTGAGGTGGTGGTCGCGCACCAGACCGCCCCATATGCGCCCGGTGTCAGGACACCCGGTCACATGCCGCCCCCCGCTACCCCTGCCCGTGTCGTCCGGACTCGCGCGGCCGGCGGGCGGAGGGTGCGGCCCCCTGGCCCTCGACGCCACACAGTCCCGACGCTACCCCGGCTCGCTTCACACGCGGTCGATGCGGAGGGCATGCGCGGGCCAGCGACCGGCGGCATGCTCGACGCTCCGAGTGATCCTTCGTAAGGGCACCCCCATGCGGGTGGTCCGCCGGGCCGTGACCTACGCGGCGATTTGGGCGGTATGTGCGAGAATGAGGGCCTGTGACCCCCGTGCTCGACCTCGTCGGAATCTTCGTCTTCGCCCTGTCCGGCGCGCTCCAGGGCGTACGCAAGCGGCTCGACGTGGTCGGCATCGCGGTGCTCGCGTTCTTCACCGCGGTCGGCGGCGGCATCGTCCGCGACCTGTTCATCGGCGTGCAGCCCGCCGCGCTGCGGGACACCGCGTATCTCCTCGTGCCGGTCGTGGCCACCGTCATCGCCTTCTTCTGGCATCCCCAGGTCGAGCGGGCGATGCCCGCCGTGCTCGTCTTCGACGCGGCGGGCCTCGGCCTGTTCTGCGCGGTCGGGACCGCCAAGGCGCTCCACTACGGCCTCGCGCCGATGCACGCGGTGTTCCTCGGAGTCTGTACGGCGGTCGGCGGCGGCGTCATCCGGGACGTCCTGTCCGGCGAGAAACCGACCCTGCTCTACGACCGGGAGCTTTACGCCGTTCCGGCGATGCTCGGCTCGACGGTGATGGTCGCGCTGCACGCGCTGGACGTGCGGGGGTTCGTCGCCACCCTGTCCTCGGCCGTCCTCGCCTTCGCGTTCCGCATCCTCGCCGTACGGTTCCGCTGGCGCGCGCCCCTGGCCAAGGGCGTCGGCAAGGCGCGGTGACCGCCCGGGGCCCTCGTACGGCGGTCAGGGGGCGAAGAACCGGTCGGCGAAGGCCTCCCACTGGGCGAGGAAGTCGATGTCGTCGTCACGCAGCCAGTTGAGCTGCAGGCCGTCGAGGAAGGCGAGCAGGTCCACCGCGGCCCGGTCCGGCCGGGGATGCCAGGCCAGCAGATAGCGCTCGAGCATGGCGCGGCCCTCGACCAGCCGCGTCCGGAAGTAGGCGTGCGCCGGATGCGCGGGGTCCAGCGCCTCCGCCGACAGCATCGTGTACAGCTGCACGAGTGAGCGTTGCGCGAGGTTGCGCCGGACGAATCCGGACATGACGGCGCGGGCGGTCGCGGGGTCGGGCGCCGGTTCGAACGTGTCGGCGACGCTCGCGAGGTCGAGGGTGTCCCGGCGTTCGAGGACCGCGATGAGCAGGTCCTCCCGCGAGCGGAAGTGGTGCAGCAACCCCGCCTTGGTCATGCCGCAGGCCGCCGCGAACGCCTCGAGGGTGACGCCCCTGAAGCCGGAGGCGGCGATCAGCTCGGTGGCCGCCTGGAGGATCTCCTCCCGGCGCTCGGCGAGCGGCAGCCGGCGCCGTCCCGGTGCGGGGGTCATGCCGTCCTGGCTCCTGGAAGACGGGGGGTTGATTCGATCACGATACCAGCCTAGGTTATCTACCGTTTGGTAGATAGCGCTGTCGCGCCTGTTCAGAGAGTTGTGTGCGCATGTCGACGCCCTCCTCCCCGACCGCATTCTCCGCCGCCGTCGCCGCAGTGCGCGCCGGGCGGCCCCTCGACGAGGCGGTCGACGAGCTGCTGTCGCAGCTGACCCGCGAGGAACGCCTGTGGCTGCTGGACGGGGACCTGCCGTTCTGGCAGGGCATGGCCGACATGATGACACACGGGTACAACCTCACCCCCTACCCCATGGGCCGCGTCGAGCGGCTGGGCATCCCCGGCCTGTTGTTCTCCGACGGCCCGCGCGGTGTGGTGATGGGGCAGTCGACCGCCTTCCCGGTCTCCATGGCCCGCGGCGCCACCTGGGACGTCGAGCTCGAGGAGCGCGTCGGCACCGCGATCGGGCTCGAACTGCGCGCGCAGGGCGCGAACTTCTTCGGCGGCGTGTGCGTGAACCTGCCCCGCCACCCGGCCTGGGGCCGGGCCCAGGAGACGTACGGCGAGGACCCGGTCCTGCTCGGCGAGTTCGGCGCGGCGCTGACCCGGGGAGTGCAGCGCAACGCCATGGCCGTCGTCAAGCACTACGCGCTCAACAGCATGGAGAACGCCCGGTTCAAGGTCGACGTCACCGCCGACGACGCGGCCCTGCACGAGGTCTACCTGGCGCACTTCCGGCGAGTCGTGGAAGAGGGCGTGTCGGGCGTCATGACCGCCTACAACTCCGTCAACGGGGAGTGGGCCGGGCAGAACGAGCACCTGATGGAGGGCGTGCTCCGCGGGATGTGGGGCTTCGAGGGCGTCACCGTCTCCGACTTCATCTGGGGCCTGCGCGACGCCGCCGCCTCGCTGCGCGCCGGGCTCGACGTGGAGGAGCCCTTCCGCCAGCAGCGCGCCGAGCACCTGGCCGCCGACCTGGAGGCGGGCCGGGCGAGCTGGGACGACGTCGACCGGGCGGCCCGCCGCATCCTCACCACCCAAGTGCGCCACTACGCGGCCCTCACCGAGCCCGAGCCCCCGCTCGACGTGGTGTTCGGCGCCGAGCACCGCGCGCTGGCGCGCGAGGTCGCCGCCCGCGGCATGGTGCTGCTCAAGAACGACCCGGTCGGCGACGCGCCCCTGCTGCCGCTGAACCGCGACGCCCTCGCCTCCCTGGCGGTCGTCGGGCGCCTGGCCGACGTGGCCAACACCGGCGACAACGGCTCCTCCGACGTACGCGCCCCGGAGGTGATCACCGCGCTGCGGGGGCTGACCGAGGCGCTCCCGGACACGCGGATCACCCATGTGGCCGACGACGACCCTGCCGCGGCCGCCGCCGCGGCCGCACAGGCCGACGTCGCCGTCGTCGTCGCCGGTTACACCGCCGCCGACGAGGGCGAATGGGTCGGCGGGGACGTGCTGGCCGACGCCGAGCTGATGGCGTTGTTCCCGCCGCCCGGCGACGACCCCGCCGGGCAGTCGTTCGCGGCCTTCATGGCCGAGCCCGGCGCGGTGGAATCCATGAGCGGCGGAAGCGCCGGCGGCGACCGCGCGAGCCTGCGGCTCCGGCCCGTCGACGCCGAGATCATCCGTGCCGTGGCGGCGGCCAACCCGCGCACGGTCGTGGTGATCGTCACCGCCGGAGCCGTCATCACCGAGGAGTGGCGCGAGGCCGTACCCGCCGTGCTGATCTCCTGGTACTCGGGTTGCGAGGGCGGCCGGGCTCTGGCCGACGTGCTGCTCGGCGACGCCGACGCGGCCGGGCGGCTGCCGTACTCGATTCCGGCCACGGAGGAGCACCTGCCGTACTTCGACCGCGACGCCACCGCCATCACCTACGACAAGTGGTTCGGCCAGCGGCTGCTGGACCGGGACGGCCACGCGGCGGCCTTCCCGCTCGGGTTCGGGCTGTCCTACACGAGCTTCGCCCTCGCCGACCTCACCGTGAGCGCTCCCGACGGGGACTGCTTCACGGCGGTCGTGACCGTGACCAACACCGGCTCGCGCGGGGGCCGCCACGTCGTCCAGCTCTACGGGCGGCCCACCGGCATCGACGCGGCGGCCGACGACTTCCCCACCCGCGTCCTGCTCGGTTTCGCGACCGTCGAGCTCGCGGCCGGGGAATCGGCCCGGGTCACCGTGCCCGCCTCGACCCGGCCGCTGCGGAGGTGGACGCCCGGCGGGTTCGTCCCCGCCTCGGCGACGGCCGTGATCGAAGCCGCTTCCTACGCGGGCGACCCCGGCGCCGTCACCGCGCCCGCCGAACTCGCGCTCGTCTGACAGGCGGAAGGCAGGCGCGGCATCGCGAGACTTCCCCGGAGCCGGTCCGCCGCGGCGGACCGGCTCCGGGGCCGGGCGTCACATCGGGGTCACACCCGGGTCCACTTCTGGTTGTTCTGGCCGTTGCACGTCCAGATCTGTACCTTGGCGCCGTTGGCGGTGCCGGCGCCGCTG
>NZ_JBDJAW010000085.1 GCF_039649665.1 Microbispora sp. ZYX-F-249
GTTCGACGGGCAGTTTCCGCACGCCGAGGAGGAGGTGCGGGAGGCGATGACGCTGTCGCCGCAGATTCCGATCGTCCGCACCGACGCCCGGGACCGGGAATCGGTCAAGAGCACGCTGATCACGCTCGTCGAACACGCGCTGACCATGCGTGTCGCCGTCCCCGGCCCCGGATACCACTAGCCCGCCAATCCTTGCCCCGGGCAGACCTTGTGGTCGCGGCACTGGGCGCTCAGCCGGGCAGTGCCTCGATCAGGCTCGCCCCGGCGGGCAGCGGCAGGACACGGGAGAGCGTGAAGCCCGCCTCGCCCAGCAGCCGGGTGTGCTCGCTCAGCGTGCGCTCCCTCCCGCCGTCGGTCACCGCGAGCATGCGCATGTCGAGGTCCTTGCCGATGTGCGGCGTGGCGTCGTCCGGCAGCACCATCTCCAGCAGCAGCAACCGGCCGTGGCCGGCCAGCGCCTTCCGCACGTTGGCCAGGATGCGCAGGGCCGCCTCGTCGCTCCAGTTGTGGATGACGCTGGCCAGCAGGTAGAGATCCCCGCCCGCGGGCACGCTGTCGAAGAAGTCGCCGCTCTCGAACTCGCAGCGGTCGCCGAGGCCCCGCGCGCGCAGCGACTCCCTGGCGTCCTCGACCACGTGCGCGATGTCGAAGAGCACGCCGCGCATGCCGGGATGCCGGTCGAGCACCGCCGCCAGCAGGTGCCCGGTTCCCCCCGCGACGTCCACGAGCGTCCGTACGCCGGTGAAGTCGTAGGCGGTGGCCAAAGTGGCCTCCAGCGGCGCCGCGCGGATGGCCATGTATTCGTTGAACAGCCGGGCGGCCTCGGGGTGCTCCTGGAAATAGCCGTACAAGGGGCCGAAACGCGTGATGAAGGCGGACCGCCCGTCCCGCACGGTCTGCGCCAGGTTGCCCATCGCGTACCAGTACCCGTTCTCCGCGGCGACGCGCACCGCGGAACGCAGGCTGCCGGGAACGCCGTCGCGCAGCGTCTGGCCCTCCTCGGTCAGCTCGTACGTGCCGGGGACGACGGCGCGGACCACGCCGACCGTCTCGAGTTCCCGCAGCACGCGCGTCAGGGAGGGCTCGTGCGCGTCGCACGCCTTGGCGAGCTCGGACACGCTCATCGGGCCGGAGGCCAGGTGCTCGGCGCAGTTCAGCTCGGCCATCGCGGCGAGCGCGGCGAACCGCGAGAGCCCGACGATGGCGTCCCAGACAGGGCCGGTGGAGTCGATCAATGCTTCTCCAGAACAGTGGGGGTGGGGGAGCCGCCCCGGACCAGGCGGCCCACTTCTGCACGCAGCCGGACGAACGCGTCGAGTTGCCGCGTCGCGATCTGGTCGCGTGATTCGCCCAGGTCGACCGGCAGGTCGGCGGCGACCCGGGCCGGCGACCGGGTGAGAACGATCACCCGGTCGCCGACGTAGACGCTCTCGTCGATGTCGTGCGTGATCAGCAGGGTCGTCATGCCGTGATGCGCGCAGACCCGCAGCACCAGGTCTTCGAGGTCCTCGCGGGTCTGCGCGTCCACCGAGCCGAAGGGCTCGTCCATCAGCAGCAGGGACGGGCGGTAAGCGAGAGCGCGGGCGATGGACACCCGCTGCTGCATCCCGCCGGACATCTCCCAGGGGTACTTCTCCGCCGCGTCGGCCAGGCCGACCTGGTCCAGCGCGGCCATCGCCGCCTCCCTGCGGCGCCGCCGGTCCAGTCCGCGGCGCCGCAGCGGCAGCGCCACGTTGCTGGCGGCGGTCATCCAGGGGTAGAGCGAGCGGCTGTAGTCCTGGAAGACGACGGCCAGGTTGTCGGGGATGCGCTCCACGGGCTGCCCGTCGATCAGCACCCGGCCCCCGGTGGGCCGGATGAGGCCGGCGACGGACCGCAGCAGGGTGGACTTGCCGCAGCCGGAGGGGCCCACGACGCAGACGAGTTCGCCCTCGGCGGCACGGATGCTCACCCCGTCGAGAACGCGATGCGAGCCGTACGAGTGGACCAGATCGGTGATCTCGAGCACGATGCCTTCCTAGGTGGTCTGCCTGGCGCTCCTGTGCCAGGCGAGAACGCGCCGTTCCAACAGCAGGAACGCGGAGTTGAGCAGATAGCCGAGGAGGCCGAGCACCACCAGGCAGCCCCACATGTCGGCGTAGAGGTAGGTGCGCTGGGCCGACAGGAGCCGGTAGCCGAGGCCGCCGGAGCCGGCGAAGATCTCGGCGACGATCAGCAGGATCAGGGCCAGTGCGAGGGCCAGCCGCAGGCCGGCGAAGATCTTGGGCATCGCGGCGGGCACGATCACCCTGGTGAGCCGCTGGGTCGTCGAGAAGCCGAAGATGCGCGCCGTCTCCAGGTGCTGCCGGTCCACGGTCCGTGCGCCGTCGATGGTGTTGACGAGGATCGGCCAGATGATCCCGAACACGATCGTCGCGAGCTGCGCCGGCGTGCCCAGCTTCAGCAGGGCGAGGAAGAAGGGCACCAGCAGCGGCGGTGGCACGGCCCGGCCGAGGTGGATCAGCGGGTCGAGGTAGCCGGACAGGCGGGGGGAGCAGCCGATGGCGACCCCGGCGGCCACGCCGAGGACCGCGGCCAGCGCCCACCCGGCGAACAGCCGGGCGAGGCTGGGGCCGAAATCGCTCATCGCCTGCTCCGTCAGCAGGAGATGGGCGGGCGGGCCGGACAGCCACATCTCGCCCATCCGGGCCAGCGTCACCGACGGGGGAGGGAAGAACGGCTGCTCGGCGGCGCGGGTGACGATCTCCCAGGCCACGAGCGTCACGGGCACCAGCCACAGACGGCCGGCGGCTCTGATCACGTTCATCGGGCGGCTCCGGCGCGTGCGTCGTGCCAGCGGAACATCCTGCGTTCCACCGCGACCAGGGCGGAGTTGGACAGGACGCCGAACAGACCGGCCCACAGGGTCGCGCCGAGCATCAGGTCCATCCGGTTGCCGCCCGCGGCCTCCAGGATGTAGATCCCGACGCCCTCCGCCCCTCCGGCGAGCAGCTCCGCGCTGATCACGAGGATGACGGCGGTGCCGGCGGCGACGCGGATCCCGGTCGCGATGAAGGGCGCGGCGCTGGGCAGCGCCACCCGGAGCAGCACCGACACCGGACCGAACCCGAAGCTGCGCAGGGTCTCCTTGGCGAGCGGATCGACGTCCCTCAACGCGTAGATCGTGTTGATGACGATCGGCCAGGACGCCGCGTAGACGACGACGGCCACTCTCAGGTGCAGGTTGTCGCTGAACAGGAGGATCGCGAGCGGGATCACGGCGACCGACGGAATCGGCCGGAGGAACTCGATCAGCGGCCGTACGGCGCGCTCCACGGGCGGCAGGGCCCCGAGCGCGAGTCCGGCCGGGACCGCCACCGCCACGGTCAGCAGCAGGCCGAGCCCCCACGCGACGAGCGAGGCGCGCGCGTCGGCGAGGAACTCCCCGTCGGCGAGCAGTTCCGCCGCGCCGCGCAGGATCGTGGACATGCGCGGCAGGAAGCGGTCGTCGATCAGGCCGGTCGCGCCGACGATCTCGGCCGCGGCGAGGAACCCCGCGACGCCGGCGACGCCGCGGAGGACTCGTGCGTGTTCCATAGCGCTTACGGGATGTCCGTCAGCTCGCCGGAGGCTGCAGGATCATCGACTTCACGTCGAGATCGTTCTTGATGTAGCCGTACTCCTTCATCAGGCTGGCCACGCGCTGCAGCCGCGTCTCGCTGAGTGAGGTCGGGTAGGAGCCCAGGGAGATGACGGCCGCGGTCGCGGCGTCGATCTTCGTGTACTTGGGCAGCGTCTCCTCGACGACCTTCCGGTCCTGCGCGACGATCGCCTGGGCCTTGCCGAGCGCCCGCTGGAACGCGGCTATCGCCTTGGGGTATTTGCTCGCGGTGGCTTCGGTGGTGAACCAGCCGGCGATAGGCAGGTTTTCGGTCGGGCCGGTCATCTCGTCGACGACGATTCTGCCGCCCGCTTTCGATACCACGGTGATGAACGGCTCGACCATCGCCGCCGCGTCGACCTGGCCGTTTTCCAAGGCGCCGGGCATGTCGGGGAACGTCTTCTCCACGAACTGGTTCGGTGTCGCGGTCACCCCGGCCACCTTCATCTGCACTTCCGCGGTCAGCTGGCTGACGCTGTTGAGGACGTTGACCGCTATGGTCTTCCCCTTGAGGTCTGCAACAGTTTTGATCGGGGAGTCCTTTTTGACCATAATGACGAAAGCGCCGGGAGCGGCGCCGTAACTGTCCGAAACATACTTGAACTTGCCCGCACCCTTGTCCTGGGCGAGGAAGGTTCCGACGTAGGCGCCGAGCGAGATGTCGAGGCTGCCGCCCAGTAGCTTCTGGGTGGCGACGGCGCCGCCGGCGACCACCTCGGGCTGGATCTCCAGGCCCTCGGCCTTGAAGAACCCTCTCTCGATCGCCACCTGCAACGGCGCGCTGTCCGGCACCGGGATGGTGCCCACCTTGAGCGTCGTCTTCTCCAGTCCGTTGTCCGCGGGGGCGGAGGACGTCGTGTCGGAGTTACCGCAAGAGGTGAGCGCCAGGACGGCCGCGACGCCGACGGCGAGAGCACGACTCAAAAGCCTCATGAAATCTCCTCGTCTGGAGTGTTGAGGTGGTCGCCCGTGGCGGGTCCGTCCCGCGCAGACGGCGACGGGCGAGAAGCGTACAGGAGCCGTACGGATTCGGTGCGTTTGAGTCACGATTGTAGTCAAATTTAGGGGTAAATCACCTCTGTCATCTTTTGGAATTACGGGCGGCGGCTTGGACCGGTTCCATGAAGGAGGTAGTCGCGCATCTCCCGTCCGATATCACTTTCTCCCTGTTCGTCGCCGTACTGTGCGCGGACATATAGGCCTGGGCGAAAAGCTGGACCGCTCCAAAATGCCAAGCTCTTTGTCTATCTCGACGCCTTATGCTCAAATTGCCCGGTGATGTGCGGGCTCTCGCATTAGAGCGACCCCGGAGCCTTATTCCAGAGATCAGCGCGAGAGGTTGCGCCAGTGAGGACAGCAACGATCGAGAGCGGTCGCCGCGCCGAGCCCGAACCGGTCGCCGAGCCCGCCGCCGGCGCATCCTCCGTGGACGGCGGGCCACCCGCCGATCCCGCGGCCGGCAACTCGATGCAGCTGAAGAACTGGCGGGTGCGGACCCGGCTCGTCGCGCTGATCGTGCTGCCCACCGTCGTCGCGGTCCTGCTCGGCGGCCTGCGGGTGACGAGTTCGATAGCCAGCGCCGCCGAGTACCAGCGGGTGCGCGACGCCGTCGAGCTCGTCGGCGGCATCGGCATGCTCCTCCACGAGATCCAGCTGGAGCGGGACCTGTCGGTGGAGTACGTCGCGGGCGGCCGTCGTGACGCCGACCTGCTCACCCTCGTGAAGAACCAGCACGAGGCCGTGGACGCCGCCGCGCAGAAGGTGAGCGCGCTGGCCGAGACGAACGGGGACGCACTGGGCGGACTCGGCCGGGAGGACCTGTCGCGGGCCCTGGCCCGGCTCACCGACCTGACCGCGTTCCGGAAGATCGTGCTCGACACGCAGCTCCCGCCGCTGCGCGGCATCGAGAAGTACCGGCTCGTCACCGACGACCTGCTGAAGTTGTACGACGCGGCGGGCCAGGGCGTGCCGGACGAGGGCCTGTACGCGAGCATCAAGGCCCTCGGGGCGCTCGCCCGGGCCAAGGAGGCGGTGTCGGAGCAGCGCGCGCTGCTCGCGGCGGGCCTGGTCCGGCAGCGGCTCGACCAGGCGGAAGTCGACGCCTTCACCGGTGCGGCGGCCAGGGAGCAGAGCGAGCTGGCGGCGTTCACCGCCGTGGCCACCACCGGCGAGCGGCAGCTCTACAACGACACCGTGACCGACCAGAAGGTGGACCGGGCGCGGTTCTTCATCGACCGGGCGCTCTACCTCGTGAGATCCGGGCAGCCCATTCGCAACCTCAGCGGCAGGGGGACCGACGCCGACCTCTGGTTCGACGCGATCAGCGAGCAGGCCAACCTCATGCGCGACGTGGCCGACGGACTGACCAAGTCCATCGTCAGCCGGAGCGCCGCTCTGCAGAGCTCCGACCGGAACGTCGCCGTGCTCAACAGCAGCCTGGTCGTCGTCGTCCTGCTGCTGGTCCTGCTCATCACCGCCGTCATGGCGCGCTCCCTCGTACGTCCGCTGCGGCGGCTGCGCAGCGAGGCGCTGGAGGTCGCCGGGCACCGCCTGCCCACTCTGGTGCAGCGGCTGCGCGAGTCCGAGGGCGGCGCGGCGGGACAGGCCGAGGTGCAGCCGATCGGCGTGGTCTCCGCCGACGAGATCGGCGAGGTCGCGCGGGCCTTCGACGAGGTCCACCGCGAGGCGATCCGGCTGGCGGGCGACGAGGCCCGGCTGCGCAGCAACGTCAACGCGATGTTCGTGAACCTGTCGCGGCGTACGCAGACCCTCGTGGAGCGTCAGATCACCCTGATCGACGGCCTGGAGCAGGGCGAGCAGGACGAGCAGCGGCTCGGCGACCTGTTCAAGCTCGACCACCTGGCGACCCGCATGCGCCGCAACAGTGAGAACCTCCTGGTCCTCGCCGGGCAGGAGCCCGCGCGCCGCTGGAGCCGGCCCGTCGAGATCACCGACGTCATCCGGGCCTCGCTGTCGGAGGTCGAGGGATACGAGCGGGTGGTGCTCAACTTCCCGGGCGACGTGTCGATCGTCGGCCAGGCCGTCAACGACGTCATCCACCTGCTCGCCGAGCTGGTGGAGAACGCGCTGTCGTTCTCCCCGCGGGACACGAGAGTGGTGGTCTCGGGCAACCGGATCGACGGCGGCGGCGTGATGGTCTCCATCACCGACTCCGGCATCGGCATGACCCCCGAGGAGATCGGCCAGGCGAACTGGAGGCTGGCGAACCCGCCGGTGGTGGACGTGTCGGTGTCGCGGCGGATGGGCCTGTTCGTGGTCGGCCGTCTCGCCCTGCGCAACGGCATCAGGGTCCAGCTCAGGCCGCACGACGGAGGCGGGCTCACCGCCATGGTCCTGCTGCCGGAGACGATCATCAGCCATCCGGCGTACCAGCCGGATTCCTACCAGGGCGCGTTCGCCCCCGCCTGGAGCCCGCGGCAGGCCGTGCAGGGGACGGCGCAGGGGACGGCGCAGCAGGGCATCGGCGCCTGGGGCCAGCAGCACGGGCCGGGCTCCGGGGTCGCCGCGCCGGCTCTCCACGATCCGCTCAGCCGGATACGCGGCCGGTCGTCCGGCGGCGTGGAGGAGGCGGCGACCGGTCCGCTGCCCGCGGTGACCGGGCCCGTCCCGAGACCCGGCGCCATGTCGGCGACGACAGGACCGGTGTCGATCTCCGGCCCGATACACGGCGCTCCCGTCGGCGCTCCCGTCCAGCCGGGCGGCGTGCGCCCGGGCGGGGCGGAGGACGGGCCGCCGGCTACCGAGGAATACCTGCCGATCTTCGCCTCCGTCGAGTCCGCCTGGTTCCGGCGCGAGCCCGCCGGCGACACCGGATCCGGCTGGCGGGACACCCCGGAGGTCGACGCCGGCTGGCAGGCCGCCGCCGCGGTCGCCGAGAAGCCGGCGTCGGACGGCACGACCACCTCCGGCCTGCCCAAGCGGGTGCCGAAGGCGAACCTGGTGCCCGGGTCCGCGGAGCCGCCCGCGTCCCCGCAGCAGCCGATCCTGTCGCCCGACCGGGCCCGCAGCCGGCTGGCGAGCTTCCAGCAGGGCGTACGGCAGGGCCGGGCGGTGGCCCGGGGCGAACTCAGTGAGGACGAGGGCTATCCGACGGCGAAAGGGGACGGCGCATGAGGGAGTTGAGCCAGGGGGCACGCGGCCTGAACTGGCTGATCAGTGATTTCGCGAATTCGGTTCCCGGCGTGGCGCACACCGTGGTGGTGTCGGCGGACGGGTTGCCTCTGGCGTTCTCGCAGGGGTTTCCGAAGGACCGGGCGGATCAGCTGGCGGCGGTGGCGGCCGGGTTGATCAGTCTGACGCAGGGTGCCTCGCGGGTGTTCGAGGGTGGCCCGGTGACGCAGACGGTGGTGGAGATGCAGCGGGGGTTGTTGCTGATCATGTCGATCAGTGACGGGTCCTGTCTGGCGGTGCTGGCGGCGGCGGACTCGGATCTGGGTCTGGTGGCTTATCAGATGACGTTGCTGGTGGAGCGGGCGGGTCAGGTGCTGACTCCCGCGGTTCGCGCCGAACTCCAATCCGTGTCCTACCCCCGGAGGTGACGCGATGGATCCATGGGGTCAGGACCCCGGTGCGGACCCGTGGGGACGGCAGCCGGGCACCCCGATCCCCGAGGAGCCCGCCTCTCCGGTCCGCCCGTTCACCGTGACCGGCGGGCGTACGACGCCCCGCATGCAGCTCGCGCTGGAGGCCCTGGTCTCCTCCGCCACGACCACGCACTACGACCTGTCCACGAGGCCGCCGGAGCATCGGGCCATCGCCTCCC
>NZ_JBDJAW010000086.1 GCF_039649665.1 Microbispora sp. ZYX-F-249
TCCTCGCATCACGAGTAGGGACGCCGAGTCGGACGATGACTGCGGCACAGGAGCCTCCTGGGGGGATAGGGACGCGGTGGTGGCCCCGCCCGCCTGACGGCGCCGGTTTGGCACCACCGCGGCGGCACCGAGGTCGGCGTCAACGGTGCCGCTGCGGTCCGGACAGCCGGTCAGGCGGGCGGGACGTTCTTTGTGGTGAGGGGGAAAGACATGGTGGTGATCCCGTCCGCCCGACCGCATGCGCCATGACCCCGGCACGCGGGATGGGCGGGAGTGCCGGCGGTCGGACGGGACGGTCGGGCGGACGGGAAGTCTGGCGGGAACGGGAGGTCAGAGGGGACGGGCGGTACGAGGTAAATGGGTCATCGGGTTCCTCACGCCCCCCGATGGCTGGGATGTCGGATCGCGATCGCTGTGGGGTCTGCCAGCGCTCGTTCGACCACGACGCCGGCCGCTCCGCGCGAGGCGGCGCCGAAGCCGAGGTCGGAGGCGATGAACCGGCAGCGGTCGGCTGCGCCCGTGATGCTCAGGCGGACCAGTTCCTCCTGGGCCGCGGGGATGAGCCGGTCGGCGAGCCTGGCGAAGTAGCCGCCGAGCACGATCACCCTCGGGTTGAAGAGGTTGACCAGCGTGGCGGCCCCGAGCCCGAGCCACCGGCCCACCTCCGCGAGGGCCGCCTCGACGCGGGGGTCTCCCTCGGCCCGCCGCTGCTCGATCTCGGCCAGCCGTTCCTCCGGGTCGCGGACGAGCTGCCGGCCTATGCCGTACGCGCGGTCGGGGGTGGCCATGCGCACCAGTGCGGCCAGCCCGACCTTGGTCTCCCAGCAGCCGACACGGCCGCAGCGGCACGACTCGCCGGACGGGTCGACCATGACGTGGCCGACCTCTCCGGCGAACCCGTCCGCGCCGCCAAGTAACCGGCCGCCGGAGATGATGCCGCCGCCGACGCCCACCTCCCCGGTGAGGTAGACGAGGTCGGGCGTGCCCGCCGCGACCCCCGAGGTGAACTCGGCCAGCGCGGCGAGGTTGGCGTCGTTGTCCACGGCGATGGGGATGTCCGCGCGGATGTCGGCCTGGGACAGCCGCTCGGCCACCGCCACCCCGCGCCAGCCGAGATTCGGGGCGACGACGACGGTGCCGGTGGTCGTGTCGATGAGCCCGGGAACAGCCACGGTGATCCCCGCGGGAGCGATCCCGATCCGGTCGAGATCGGCGACGGTCCGCTCGACCACCCGGGCCAGCTCGTCGAGTGAGCGTTCCGGGCTGGAGCCCATGGCGTCGAAGCCGATACGGCGGTCGGCGAGCACCCGGCCGGCCAGATCGGTGGCGAAGGCGGCGATGTAGTCGACGTTCACCTCGACGCCCAGGGCGCCGACCCCCGAACCGTCCAGGACGAGCGCGACACTCGGGCGGCCGACGGAGCCGGCGTGCTGTGGCCCGGTCTCCTTGACCAGCCCGCGTGCCTGCAGTTCGTTCACCAGGCTGGTGACGGTCGTCTTGTTCAGCCCGGTCGCGACGGCGACGGCCGACCGGGAGCAGGGGCCGTACACGCTCACGTGGCGCAGCACCAGAGCAAGGTTGGAACGGCGCACGGTGGCCTGGTCCGCGGGAACACCCGCGGCCCCGCCCCGACTCGGCGAGTCGGTCGTACGGCCGTCGGCCCTGCTGTGGTTCACCGCTCTCCCTCAATTAGTTCGCATGGCTCGCCGAATTAAAGGCGCTGGTTTCCCCCAGGCACAAGGGGGAACCGGCAGTGATTTGCGTAACGTTCCGGTAACCAGGTCACAAATTGGTTCTGACCTGCAGCGGAACCGAGCGATGCCAACTCGTTACGCGTCCCGGGGGTGCACGTTCGGACACCTGCGTGTTACAACCCTGATTAATTGATCTCAGAGACAAACAAAGGGCAGGTGAGGGCAGAGTGACGTACGAGTCGCACCTCACCCGTCCCTGGGGTGGCTCTCCGCCGGCGGGTCCCGCCGCGCTGCGCCGGGCGAACCTCTCGATGGTGCTCCGCGAACTTCGCGACCACGCCACCCTGTCCCGCGCAGACATCGCCCACGCGACGGGACTGCACCGGGCCACCGTCTCCAGCCTCATGTCCGAGCTCCTCGAACGGCGGCTGGTGCGGGAGCTCGGCGTCGAGCACGTGGGCGCCGTCGGACGTCCCAGGCGGGCGGTGGCGCTGCACGGCGCACACGTCGGCGCTCTGGGCATGGAGATCAACGTCGACTACATCGCGGTCCACGGCACCGACCTCAGCGGCCGGGTCCTGGTCGAGCGCCGGGTGGTCTTCGACACGATGGGCAGCCGTCCGGACAGCGCGGTGCGCCGGCTCGGGCTCGTGGCCAAGGAGTCCGTGGAGGCGATGGCGCGGGCCGGCGCCGTCCCCGCGGGCATCGTGGTGGCCGTACCCGGCCTCGTGGACGTCGCGCGCGGCGTCGTGACGCTCGCGCCGAACCTCTACTGGCAGGACCTGCCGCTGGCGGACCAGCTCTCCACGATGCTCGGCTCGCTGCGCGTGCCCGTGCGCGTGGACAACGACGCCAACCTCGCCGCGCTGGCCGAGTTCACCTCGGGGGTCGCGGCGGGCACGCCCGACCTGGTCTACCTCACCGGCGAGGTGGGCGTCGGCGGCGGCATCATCTGCGGCGGCAGGCTCCTGCGCGGCGCGGACGGCTTCTCCGGCGAGGTGGGGCATCTGCGGGTCGACCCGAACGGCGACCAGTGCGGCTGCGGCCGCATCGGCTGCTGGGAGACCAAGGTCGGGCTGGCCGCGCTCGTCCGCGCCGCCATGCCCGAGCAGGCGTACGGACTGCCCGGCATGCCGGTTCCGGACCCCGGTGAACGAGTGGCCGACATCGCCCGGGGCCTGGCCTCGGGCGACCGGCGGATGATGCAGGCGGTGGCGCAGGTCGGTCAGTGGCTCGGGCTCGGCGGCTCGATCGTGGCCAACCTGTTCAACCCCCGCGTGATCGTCATCGGAGGCTATTTCGCCTCACTGGCCGAGTGGCTGCTGCCGCACGCGCAGGATCAGCTGCAACGGCTCGTGATGGCCGCGCCGGCCACTCAGTGCCGGTTCGTCGCCTCGACACTCGGCTTCGGCGCCGCATCCCGCGGCGCCGCGAGCATGGTGGTGAACCAGATCATCGACGACCCGACAACGATCATGGATTCATTACCCAGGCCGGCAGCCTACTGACGCTGACGGCCCCCACAGACCTGGAGACGGCACCCTCCAGCAACCGAAATATCCGCTTCGACCAAGTGGCAACAAGCGCGGCGGCGCGCGCCTTGCCTGACGTCCCCCCGGTCAGGAAGGGTTTTCCATGACACCACGTTCTCGAACGTGGGCCTGGCCGCACAACGCGGCCCAGCCAAGCGGACGGCGTCCCAGACGTCTGACCGCGGCGGCGATGGCACTCGCCATCGCCGCTCCCGCCATCACGCTCCTGTCGGCGCCCGTGAGCGCCGAGGCCGCCACCGCGGCCGCGGAGCCCGACTTCAAGGTTCTGGTCTTCTCGAAGACCACCGGCTTCCGGCACGACTCGATCCCCGAGGGCATCGCGGCCGTCCAGAAGCTCGGTCAGGAGAACAACTTCGCGGTCGACACGACCGAGGACAGCGCCGCGTTCACCGATGAGAACCTGGCGCAGTACCAGGCCGTGGTCTTCATGTCCACGACCGGCGACCCGGTGAGCACCCAGGCTCAGAAGGACGCGTTCCAGCGTTACATTCAGAAGGGCGGCGGCTACGTGGGCGTCCACGCCGCCGCCGACAGCGGATACAACTGGGCCTGGTACGGCAAGCTCGTCGGTGCGTACTTCAAGCAGCACCCGGCGATCCAGCAGGCGACCGTCAAGGTCGAGGACCCTGCGCACCCGTCGACCAAGGGCCTGCCGACGAACTGGGTCCGTACCGACGAGTGGTACGACTACCAGACGAACCCGCGTGGCACGGTCCACGTCCTGACGTCGATGGACGAGAAGTCCTACACCGGCGCCACGATGGGGGCGGACCACCCGAACACCTGGTGCCAGGACTACGACGGCGGCCGTTCGTGGTACACCGGCCTCGGCCACCAGAAGGAGAACTACAGCGAGGCCAACTTCCTGAAGCTGCTGCTGGGCGGCATCAAGACCGCCGCCGGCGCTGAGAAGGCCGACTGCTCGGCCTCGCAGAGCAGCAGTTTCGAGAAGGTCACCCTCGACGACAACACGTCGAACCCGATGATGATGAGCATCGCCAACGACGGCCGCGTGTTCTACGTGGACCGGCTCGGCGAGGTCAAGGTCATCAAGCCCACCGGTGGCACGGTCACGGCCGCGAAGCTGGACGTCTTCACGGCCAACGAGAGCGGTCTGCTCGGGATCACCCTCGACCGCGACTTCGACACCAACAAGTGGGTGTACCTCTACTACTCGCCCAGCTCGGCGAACGTCGACCGGCTGAGCCGGTTCACGGTCACCGGTGACACGCTGGACCTGAACAGCGAGAAGAAGATCCTCGACGTTCCGGTGCAGCGGGCGGAGTGCTGCCACCACGGCGGCGGCATGCTCATGGACCACAAGACCGGCGACCTGTGGCTGGCGACGGGTGACAACACCAACCCGTTCGCCTCCGACAGCTACGCGCCGATCGACGAGCGGTCGGGCCGTGCGGCCTGGGACGCGCAGCGTTCCTCGGCCAACACCAACAGCCTGAGCGGCAAGCTGCTCCGGATCCACCCGGAGGCCGACGGCACCTACACCGTCCCGGCCGGCAACCTGTTCGCTCCGGGCACCGCGAAGACCAAGCCGGAAATCTACGGCATGGGCTTCCGCAACCCGTTCCGCATGGGCATCGACCCGAAGACGGGCAACATCATGCTCGGCGAGTACGGTCCGGACGCCAACGCGGCGAACGCCACCCGTGGCCCGCAGAACACGGTCGAGTGGAACCTCATCACCAAGCCGGGCAACTACGGCTGGCCGTACTGCATCGGCAACAACACCCCGTACATCGACTACGACTTCGCCACCCGGCAGTCGGGCCAGGCGTTCAACTGCGCCGCGCCGGTGAACGACTCGCCGAACAACGACGGTCTGACCAACCTGCCGCCGGTGATCCCGGCCACGATCTGGTACCACTACCAGGCCAACACGACCTTCCCCGAGCTCAGCGGCGGCGCGCCGATGGGCGGCCCGGTCTACCGCTACAACGCCGACCTCAAGTCGAACGTGAAGTGGCCGGCCTACTGGGATGGCAAGGCCATCTTCGGTGAGTGGAACAACAACCAGGTGTGGTCGTTCCAGCTCGACGAGAACGGCACCAAGCTCGTCGAGATGAACCGGATCCTCTCGTCCCTCAGCTTCAAGAAGCCGATGGACATGAAGTTCGGCCCCGACGGCGCGCTCTACATGATCGAGTGGGGCTCCGGCTTCGGCGGCGACAACGCCGACTCCGGCGTCTACCGCATCAACTACATCAAGGGCAACCCCCTGCCGGTCGCCCACGCCGAGGCGGACAAGACCGACGGCCCGCTGCCGCTGACCGTCAAGTTCTCCAGCGAGGGCAGCCGCGACCCCGACGACCAGGCGCTCACCTACGCCTGGGACTTCGACGGTGACGGCAAGACCGACTCCACCGAGGCCAGCCCCTCCTTCACCTACGAGAAGGCGGGACAGTACAACGCGGTCCTGACCATCACGAACGAAGAGGGCGAGACCGCGACGGCCGCCGTCATCATCGTGGCCGGCAACAACCGGCCGACGGTCAAGGTGGAGCTGCCGCCGAACGGCGCGTTCTTCGAGTTCGGCGACCAGGTGAAGTTCAAGGTCACCGTCACCGACCCCGAGGACGGGACGATCGACTGCGACAAGGTCAAGATCCAGGCGATCCTGGGTCACGACAGCCACGGCCACCCGCTCGACCAGTACAGCGGCTGTGAGGGCACCGTCCAGACCCAGCAGGCGGGCCACGGCGAGACCGACAACCTGTACTACGCGATCGAGGCCAGCTACGCCGACAAGGGCAACGGCGACGCCCCGTCGCTGACCGGGCGTGGCGAGGTGCTCCTGCAGCCGAAGCGCAAGCAGGCCGAGCACTTCACCCAGACCGGCCGGGTGACCGGTGGGGTGGGCACGGACGCCGCCGGTGTCCAGGCCGAGGCCACCACCGACACCGCGGGTGGCGCCCAGCACATCGCCTTCGTCCAGGACGGCGACTGGTGGTCGTTCGACCCGGTCAACCTGACGAACATCAGCGCGATCCGGCTGCGTGCCGCCTCGGGCGGGGCCGGCGGCACCGTGCAGATCCGTGCCGGCGACCCGAACAACGGGACGCTGATCGGCTCGGCCGACATCGCTCCGACCGGCGGTTGGAACACGTTCAAGGACGTCACGGTCAACCTGAACAACGTTCCGACGACCAGCGGCCCGCTCTACTTCGTCGTGCGCAAGCCGGCGAGCGCGGCCAACGACGCCTACCTGGTCAACTTCAACTGGGTCGACTTCATCGGCAAGGGCGCCACGGAGAACGAGCGTCCGATCGTGACCGTGACGGCGAACCCGACCACGGGCATCGCTCCGCTGAAGGTCGACTTCACGGCGGCGGCCACCGACGCCGAGGGCGACCCGATCACCTACAAGTGGGACTTCGGGGTGAACGGCTCGCCGCAGCCGACGACGGCCAACGCGAGCTACACCTACAACGCGCCGGGCACCTACACGGCCGTTGTGACCGCGTCCGACGACAAGGGCGCTTCGTCCACCGCCAAGGTCGAGATCAAGGTGAACGCGCCGGCCACGGTGTGCTTCTCCGGTCGTTCCGACGACTTCCTGGGCAACCAGCTCGACCGTGACCGCTGGTCGGTCGTCCGGGAGAACCAGGACCTCAGGGTCGCCGACGGCAAGCTGATCATCCCGACGTCGACCACCGACATCTACCAGACGACCAACAACACGCCGAACATCGTCGTGCAGCCGGCTCCCTCGGGCGCCTGGACGGCCACGGCCAAGCTGACCATGGACGCGCGTGACGCGTACCAGCAGGCAGGCCTGATCATCTACGGCGACGACGACAACTACGCCAAGATGGTGCTGCAGGCGCGGTCGACCAGCGGCTCGAACCACGCCAACCGCGTCTTCCAGTTCATCCGTGAGGACAAGGGCAACCCCAACGAGGTGACGGCGAGCAACACCGCCCAGCTCGGGGACGCCTACCCCGACACGGTGTACGTGCGGTTCATCAGCGACGGCACCAACATCACCGCGCACTACTCGTCGGACGGCAGCAACTTCACCGCGATGTCCGAGACCAAGCCGCTCGCCGGGATCACCAACCCGAAGATCGGTCTGATCTCGCTGGCCGGGGCCAACCACCCGGTCGTGGACGCCGCCTTCGACTGGTTCCACATCACGCCGGACGACAAGGCGACCGGCCCGAACCCGGACGACGACTTCAACGGCACCTCGCTCGACAACTGCCGCTGGGACTCGATCGTCCGCTCCGACCCGACCACGCTGCGTGTGACGGGTGGGAACCTGGAGATCGACACCACCACGGGTGACATCTACGGGACGCCCAACGGCGCTCCGAAGAACTTCATCCTGCAGAAGGCGCCGAGCGGTGACTGGACGCTGGAGACCAAGGTCGACGGCTCTGCTCTCAGCGAGCAGTACCAGCAGGGCGGCCTGATCGTCTACGGCGACGACGACAACTACGTGAAGTTCGACTTCCTCACCACCAACACCGCAGGGTCGACGGTGGCGCGGACGATCGAGCTCCGCAGCGAGGTCGGCGGCACCGTGCAGAACCCGCAGCCGCAGGTCGCCAACCGCACCACCGGTGTGTGGTGGCTGCGCCTGAAGAAGGTGGGAGACAGCTTCACCGGCTCCTACTCCTCCGACGGCACCACCTGGACCGACCTGGCCACCAACGGCACGGTCACCCCGGTGAAGAACAGCGCCGTGGCGAACGCGTCGAAGGTCGGCGTCTACACCATCGGCACCAACCAGGGCGCGTCCAAGACGGTCAAGTTCGACTACTTCAAGCTGATCAAGGCGGGTAGCGAGGACAAGACCGCTCCGGTGACGACGGCGACGACCGACCCGGCGCAGCCGGAGGGCGGCTCGTTCACCGGCCCGGTCACGGTCACGCTGAAGGCGGTCGACGAGACCGGCGGCAGCGGCGTCGCCAAGACCGAGTACTCGGTCGACGGCGGCGACTGGACGGCGTACACCGCTCCGGTGACCGTCTCGGGCGAGGGCCAGCACCAGCTGCGCTACCGCTCGACCGACAAGGCCGGGAACACCGAGGAGATCAAGACGCTCTCGCTGACGATCTCCGCGGCTCCCTCGGCGGAGGTCAAGCTGACCGTGACGGCCGCGCCGCGCTGCATCGGCAGCTCGGTGTACCTCGCG
>NZ_JBDJAW010000087.1 GCF_039649665.1 Microbispora sp. ZYX-F-249
ATAGCGCCCGCTGCGGGTGGCGGCCTCACCCAGGGTCGCGGCCGGCGGGCCTCCGGTCGGGGTGGCCGAGGGGCTCACCGGCGGGGTCGGAGACGGACTGTCCGGCGGCGTGGGCGACGGGGAAGGAGACGGCGAAGGAGACGGCGAGGTCGTGGTGCTGTTGAGGCCGAGGAAGTCGATCGCGTAGGAGATCATGCCATTGAGCGGCAGCGAGTGGCCCTGGCCGGAGACGCTGATGCCCTCGACCGGCGGCTGCGTGCCGGCGTTGCCGTACCGGGTGCGGGTCCAGCCCGACGAGGGGCTGTCGGTGGACGCCGGCGTCTGGCTGACGCCGTGGAGGTTGGTCCACTGCTTGATCTCTTCGCCGAAGTTGGGGTAGGCGAGGGTCGTGTCGGTGGCGCCGTGCCACAGCTGCATGCGGGGGTAGGAGCCGCTGTAGCCGGAGTACATCGAGCGGGCCAGGTCGCCCCACTGCTGCGCGGTCTTGATGCTCTGGCCGCCCGAGCACTGGCTGTTCCAGGTGGAGCCGTCGGTGGTGGCGAAGCATCCCGCCGGTACGCCGGAGAACGCCGAGCCCGCCTTGAAGACGTCCGGATACTCGGCCGCCAGCACGTTGGTCATCATCGCGCCGGAGGAGACGCCGCTGACGTAGACGCGGCCGGGGTCGACGTTGTAGCGCGACTTGGCGTAGTCGACCATCGACATGATGCCGACCGGGTCGCTGCCGCCGCCCCGTTTCAGCGCCTGAGGCGAGTACACGTCGAAGCACTGGCCGCTGCGCGTGGCTTCCGGGAACACGATGACGAACCCGTACTGGTCGGCCGCCGTGACGTAGTCGCGGAAGTACCCGCTGAACAGTGCCGACGCGGTGCCCGTGCAGTAGTGGACGGCGACCAGCAGCGCGGGCCGGGCGGCCACCCGGTCCGGCACGTAGATGTACATGTTCAGGTTGCTCGGGTTGTCGCCGAAGCTGGTCACCCGGGTCAGCGAGGCCGCGGCCGCCGGTCTGGTGACCAGCAACGTGGTCGCCGCGACCACGGGCATCAGCACGGCGGCCAGTAAGGCCACGATGCGTCGTCTCACGTGGACCGTCCTTCCTCCGGTTGCGCCGATCCGGACGTCCGCCGACGGCGCCTGATGTTTCCGAAGACTGCATAGAACTCTCAGGCCGCTCAAGCCGCAGGTCCGCACCGAACCGGCCGAGCCGCGGAGCGGGAGGTCAGGGGTGGCGAGCACCACCTCACGCGCGGGGGTTTTTGGAAAGTTTCATGGCTGCTCCGAAAAATTCCAGCCACCACTTCCCCGGTGCGCGCCGTGAGAACGGCTCACCCACGGGCATGCTCGCGGAGGCCGGCGCGGCCGGGCGGCGACCAGGAGCGGCGCCGCGCCGGGACGGCGGCGGCGGCGGCGACGACGACGACGACGACGACGACGACGAGGAGCCTGGGCATGCTGGAGGTCATCGGCGCGGGACTCCCGCGCACCGGGACGACGTCGACGAAGGCGGCCCTGGAACGGCTCGGCTTCGGGCCCTGCTACCACACCTTCGAGGTCATGCTCCATCCCGAGCTGGCCGAGCGGTGGCTGCCCGTCTGCGCCGGCGGGCCGGCCGACTGGGACGAGGTCTTCGCGGGCTTCCGGTCGTGCGTGGACTGGCCCGCCAGCTTCTTCTGGCGGGAGCTGGCGCGGTCCTACCCGGACGCCAAGGTCGTCCTCACGGTCCGCGACCCGCACAGCTGGTACGCCAGCTTCCGCCTGCTGGGCTCGCTCAGCCCGCGGGGGCCGGTGCGGGAGGACGAGGTCCCCGAGGCCCTGCGTCCCGTCGTCGCCGCGATGACGAGCCTGCGGCCGCTCTTCGAGCGCATCAGCAGGTCGGTCTTCGGTGAGGAGTGGCGGCCCGGTCACACGCCGGACGAGGAGCGGGCGGTCGCGGCCTATCACCGGCACATCGCCGAGGTGCGGGCCACCCTGCCCGCCGAACGGCTCCTGGTCTTCGACGTACGCGAGGGATGGGGACCGCTGTGCGCCTTCCTCGGGGTCACCGCTCCCCCGGGCGACCCGTTCCCGCACCTCAACGACGCCGCGTCGATCCGCGGGATGTTCGAGCTCATGCACACCGAGGGCCGCGTGCGCGTCCCCTTCCAGGGCGGCGGAGGATGACCCGCGCGGGGCGGCAGGGGTGGTCGCGCCGCCCGGGGGCGTGCCGCCCGGGTGGCACTCGCACACCCGACGTCTCGGCGCGACGACGGATGCGCGACCGGGCGTACGCCCCCGGGCGACGCGCCAAGCTCGGACACCCAGCGTGACGAGTCGATCGGGAGTGGTACGACTTCTGTCGCATCGATCACATGTTTTGCGACCGTAGATCGGACTTATGCCAGATGTCAACGAAAGTTGGTGCTTTCGCCCACAAAACATCCATTCGGGAGTACGTCGGCGGCTGACCCCGGCCGTCCGCAACGGACATTGAACGCGCTATTGACCATTCGGTAGCACGGTCGTAACAATGTGGGCGTCTCGCGCTCAACCGGCGGTGGCACGCCGACGGAGCCAGGCAGCGTTCTGTCCAGTGTTCGACCGATGTTCGACCACGACGCGTTCGGCGCACGCGTCCTCACGAAGGGGACGATGCGTGCGGCCGCCCTGGCGACCACTTCCGAGTGCGACCTCCATGGCCGTGACCTCGCCGGTTCCGGCGTGGGCGCATCTCCCCGGCATCGAGCGGCCGGACCGCCACGCTTCCCTGCCGTTGCCGCGGCACGGATGGCGGCCCGGCCACCCAACTGACGCCCTCCGGCCAAGGAGAAGCACCACGTGAACGGTACCTCCAAGAGGACCAGGCTCATGGCGGCGGCAGCGGCCGCCGTCATGACGGGGCTCCTGACGACGCCGTCGATCGCGACGGCGCAGGAGACGCAGGCGCCCCCGGAGTCCGCCTTCCAGAAGGTGACCCTGAACGACACCCCCGGTGAGCCCATGGACCTCGCCGTCCTTCCGGACGGCAGGGTCCTGCACACCACCCGCGCCGGCACCATCTGGATGCACGACCCGGCGACCGGCCTCAACACCAAGGCCGGCACCATCGACGTGTATCAGCACGACGAGGAGGGCCTGCAGAGCATCGCGCTCGACCCGAACTTCGGCAAGGGCAACAACTGGGTCTACCTGTACTACTCGCCGCCGCTGAACACCCCCGTCGACGACCCCAAGACGCCCAGCGTGAACGAGGGCGACGCCCCCAACGAGGGCACCGAGGCCGACTGGGAGCGCTTCAGGGGCGCCATCCGGCTGTCCCGCTTCGAGTTCAAGAAGGGCCAGATCGACCTGGCGAGCGAGCAGCAGATCCTCGACGTCCCGGTCGACCGGGGCATCTGCTGCCACGTCGGCGGTGACATTGTCTTCGACGCCGAGGGCAACCTCTACCTGTCGACCGGCGACGACACCAACCCGTTCGCCTCCAACGGGTACTCGCCCCTGGACGACCGGCCGAACCGCAACCCGGCGTACGACGCCCGCCGCACCTCCGGCAACACCAACGACCTGCGCGGCAAGATCCTGCGGATCAAGCCCAAGGACGGCGGCGGCTACACCATCCCCGAGGGCAACCTGTTCGCGCCGGGCACCCCGAAGACCCGGCCCGAGATCTACGCGATGGGGCTGCGCAACCCGTTCCGCATCGAGATCAACAAGGAGAACGGGGAGGTCTACGTCGGCGACTACTCGCCGGACGCCAACCGGCCCGACCCGAACCGCGGGCCGGCCGGAACCGGCAAGTGGACGGTCATCCGCAAGCCGGCCAACTACGGCTGGCCGTTCTGCGCCACCGCCAAGATGCCGTACAACGACTACGACTTCGCCACCGGCACGTCCGGCGCGCCCTTCAACTGCGCCGCGCCGGTGAACGACTCGCGGCACAACACCGGCCTGACCGAGCTGCCTCCGGTCGCGCAGCCGGACGTGTGGTACACCTACGGCGCGTCCGCCGAGTTCCCCGAGCTCGGCACGGGCGGCATCTCCCCGATGGGCGGCCCCGTCTACCACTACGACAAGAAGGCGGCGCACGGCCGCAGCCCGGTGGCGTGGCCGGAGTACTACGACGGCGTGCCGCTGCTGTACGAGTGGTCGCGTGACTGGGTGAAGGGCATGCGCCTGGGCGAGGACGGCAAGCTCTCGAAGATCGAGTCGGTCCTGCCGTCGTTCGTCTTCGACAACGCCATGGACATGGAGTTCGGCCCGGACGGCGCGCTCTACGTCCTGGAGTACGGCGACGGCTACTTCAACCAGAACCCCGACGCCCAGCTGGCCCGCATCGACTACATCGGCGAGAACGGCAACCACTCGCCGGCCCCGAAGGCCTCGGCCGACAAGACCAACGGCAAGGCGCCGCTCAGCGTGACGTTCTCCAGCGAGGGGACCACGGACGCCGACGGTGACCGGCTCCAGTACGCGTGGGACTTCGACGCCGACGGCAAGGTGGACTCGCGCGAGGCCAACCCGACCTTCACCTACCAGGAGAACGGCGTCTACCGCGCGACTCTGAAGGTCACCGACGTGGGCGGCCCCCAGCGCGGGCGTTCGGCCACGGCCGAGGTCGAGGTCGTGGTCGGCAACCAGGCGCCGGTCGTCGAGTTCGTCAAGCCGACTGAGGGACAGGCGTTCCACTTCGGCGACGTCGTGCAGTTCGAGGTCAAGGTGACCGACGACCAGCCGGTCGACTGCTCCCGCGTCCGGGTGACCTACATCCTCGGCCACGACAGCCACGGGCACCCGCAGACGACCGCGAGCGGATGCACCGGCAGCATCACGACCAGCGTGCCGTCGGGCCACGACCCGGCGAACGACAACCTCTCCGGTGTCTTCAACGCCACGTACACCGACCCGGGCGCGGACGGCCTGCCCGCCCTGTCCGGCAGTGACGAGGTGGTCCTGAAGCCGGCCGGCTGATCCGGGCGGCTGATCCGGGAGCCGGGGCGGGCGCGTGCCCTCCCCGGCTCCCGGAAGGCACTGAGGTGCCGGCCACGCGAAATCCGCGGGCCGGTGTGGTCCGAGGCGGGGCCGCAGCGCCGGGAACCGTGCGCCGCGGCCCCGCTTGTCGCCTGACCCGCCGGAGGAACTCCGGCGGGCGGAGCGGACGAGGTCAGGGCCGAACGGCGTACAGCTTGCGGAGCGTCTCGTGCACCGTCCACACGGTGCGCGCGCCGCCGGGCATCAGGACGACGTCCCCCGGGCCGACGTCGAGCACCGGGCCGCCCTCCACCTCGATCGTCGCCCTGCCGCCGAGCACGACGAAGACCTCGTCCGCCTCGGTGTCGGTGCTCACGCCGGGCCCGTGCTGCCAGACGCCCACCGCCAGGTCCGTGCCCGACGCCAGCTCCAGGTGGCGGACCTGCGGGTTCCCGGAAACGACCTGGGCGGGGTCGAGCGGCTCCGGATCGAGGTCGGCGTCGGCCAGGGCCGCCGCGCGCACCACGCGCGGCGTGACGGTGAACGATTTGTCGGTTTCCACCTGCGGAAGTGTAGGACCAGGCCCGCTGTGACCCGCTGGCGGTCCACCGCCGCCCTCGCCCGCCGGGCCGGAGTCCCGCGTCCGCGCGGTCAGGAGGTACGCGACCGGCCCCGCGCCCAGCCGGTCACGCGTCGCGGCGCTTGAGCAGAACCGCCGCGACGGCGATCGTCACCGCGGCGTAGCCGCAGAAGACCGCGAACCCGGTCCACGGCGCCAGCTCCCCGGGCGCGGGACGGACAGACATCACGACCTGTCCGGCGTTCGACGGCAGGTACGGAACGACACGCCTGCCCCAGTCGCCCGGCAGCACCTCGCCGAGGGTCGGCAGCACCAGCAGCAGTCCGAACAGCGCGGCGATGGCGCCCGCGGTGTTGCGGAGGATGAAGCCGAGCCCCACCCCGAGCAGCCCCACGATGGTCAGGTACAGCCCCGCCCCGGCCACCGCGCGGGCGACGCCGTCCGCCGCGAGCGTGGTGCCCCGCGCACCCAGGACGGCCTGGCCGCCCAGGAAGGCCGTGAACGACGCGGCGATCATCAGGGTGGCCGCGACGACGGTGAACACGCCCGCCTTGGCCCACAGGACCGGGAGCCTGCGCGGCACCGCGGACAGCGTGGCGCGGATCATGCCGGTGGAGTACTCGGCGGTGACCAGCAGCACGCCGAGCACGCCGATGGCGAGCTGGGCGAGGGACACTCCGCGCAGGCTGGCCCCGGCCGGGTCGAACAGCGCCTGGTGCGGCGCGCCGGGCAGTGCCGACTGGGCCGTCATGAACGCGCAGAGCAGCACTCCCGCCCCGATCGTCGTCCCGGCCGCAGCGACCAGGGTGTACACGGTCGACCGCAGCGACCACAGCTTGATCCACTCGGACCGCATGACCCGGCCCTGCGTAACGCGGCGGCGGTCCGCCGCCGGTCCGGCCGTGCGGCGGGATGCGGTGACGTTCGCGGTGCTCATGCCGCGCTCCTTTCCACACCGGCCGTGCTCCGGCCGGTGACGCCGTGATACTCGACCGCGTCGCGGGTCAGCTCCATGAACGCCTCCTCCAGCGAGACGTGCACCGGGGTCAGCTCGTACAGCGTCACGCCGTGCCGCGCGGCGATCCGTCCGACGGCCTCGCCGTCGAGGCCCTGCACCTGCAGGACGCCGGTCCCGTCGCCGGTGACCGTCACGTCCGGGCCGGCCAGCAGGTCGCGCAGCCGCTCGGCCTGCGGCGACCGGACCCGCGTGGTCAGACGGGAGGAGTCGCGGACGAAGTCCGCCACCGGCACGTCGGCGATCAGCCGTCCGCGGCCGACGATGATCAGTTGCTCGGCGGTCAGGGCCATCTCGCTCATCAGGTGCGACGACACGAAGACCGTGCGTCCCTCGGCCGCGAGCCCCTTGAGCAGGGTGCGGATCCACAGGATGCCCTCGGGGTCGAGTCCGTTGACCGGCTCGTCGAGGATGAGCGTCGCCGGGTCGCCGAGCAGCGCGGACGCGATGCCCAGCCGCTGGCCCATGCCGAGTGAGAACCCGCCGACCCTCCGGTGCGCCACCTCGCCCAGGCCGACCAGGTCGATCACCTCGTCGACGCGCCGCCGCGGGATGCCGGTGGTGGCGGCCAGGGCACGCAGGTGGTCGTAGCCCGACCTTCCGGGATGGACCCCCCGGGCCTCCAGCAGCGCGCCGACCTCGTGGAGCGGTGCGGCGTGCCGCGTGTGGCGGCGGCCGTTGACGGTGGCGTGCCCGGCGCCGGGGGCGTCCAGCCCGAGGATCATCCGCATCGTCGTCGACTTGCCGGCCCCGTTCGGGCCGAGGAAGCCGGTGACGACGCCGGGCCTGACGGTGAAACTGAGGTCGTCGACGGCGACCTTGCCGCCGTAGCGCTTGGTCAGCCCATTCGCTTCGATCATGAGGATCCTTCTCGCTGACGAGTATGCCGCGGCCCCCGCGGGCCGTCGGCATGACACTCGCGGCCAGGGCTGTCGCCCCGCTGCCCGTCCGCTGACAGCCCGCTGTCCGCCCTTTCCACACGCGGACAGTCGGCGGGCAGCGGCGGACGGGAGTGTGACGCCGACGGCCGGCGCAGCCGCGGCGTCGACCGCGTGGGGCGTTACCCGGCGCGGCGCCGCGCCTGCGACCTCCGTCGCGGCCACAGCCCGTACCGAAGGGAGCCCCCCGATGACCGGCAACACCGTCACCGTCACCACCGGCGCCGTCCACCGGCGTACCGGCCTGTCCGGCGTGCTCGCCCGCCACTGGCGGACGGGGGTCGCCGCCACCGGCACCGTCGTCAGCCTGTCTCTGCTGGCACCGCTGCCCGACGAGGTCCAGACCTCTGTCAGCGCCTGGTCGGTCCTGCTCGCCGCGGTCATCTACCTCACCTGGGGAACCGCCCGCGGCGAGCTCGCCTCCCGGCGGCTGCTGAGCCTGCAGACCGCCGCCGTGCTCGGCTTCGGCGCGGTCGCGGTGGCCGCGGTCGCCGCCGGCCCGGACGCGGCCCGCTACGTGCTGGCCGCCGGCTGGCTCGCCCACGCCGCCTGGGACGTCGCCCACCACCGCGTGGACCGGGTGGTTCCCCGCTGGTACTCCGAGGCGTGCCTGGTGTCGGACCTGATGATCGCGGCCGCGCTGCTGGCCATCGGGTTGTAAGGTCCGCCACGGCGGCCTCGGACGGCGAGGCGGGGCCGGTCCCGGTGGTGAAGATCAGCGGCAGGACGGGACCAAAGGATATGATCTTCATCGTGGCACGGCTGGTGTCGTACGCCTCGCAGACCGTCGCGCTGCCGGAGGGCAGCCCCGCCGGCGACGGCGTGTACGAGTTCTCCGCCGCTCCGCTCCCGGTGACGGGCGCGGCCGGCTCCCCCGTCAACCCCCTCGCCATCAAGTGAGGCTT
>NZ_JBDJAW010000088.1 GCF_039649665.1 Microbispora sp. ZYX-F-249
GGCTGCCCGCCCCGCTCATACCCGTCTACCTGGCCGTCTGGACCGTGGTCAGCATCGCCCGGATCCGCGACAGGACCAATCTCGCCGTCTGGTTCCGGGGGTTGCGCGAGGGCCTGAAGGGCGGGCACGGGCAGCGCCGCCCCATGTCCTGGACCACTGTGGCACGGCTCACCCTCGCCGGCCGCCCCCCGATCGTCTGACCCGGCGACCCAGCCCGGACTTCACACAATTCGAAGGGCCGTTCTCGCCGGGCAGGCCGCACGCGGCAGGGCGGTAAGGTCGCCTGCGGCGACAAGATCTCCGCGTGGAGGCCGTATGGATCAGGTACGGACCTGGGACCAGGACGTGCCGCTGCGGTGGCTGCTGATCGATGAGGGAAGCAGCGGCGTGGACGGCTCCGATGTCCGCATGGCGCTGTGTGCCGACATCGACGGATTGTTCGTCGACCCGGAACCGCCCGCAGCCCCAGAGCACTACACCTTGATCGGCTGTGAACCGGCGGGCCCGCTGCATGAGGCGCTGCGGCATGTCGGCACCGACCGGGCGTGGCTGGCCAGCATCATGCTGGACCCGGTGCACAATCCCCAGGACCTTCCGCGTGATTGCGAGCCCTACAGCATTGGCTGCTCGTGCATTGAGGAGCTGTTCGATGTCACCGTGCTCGGTCGGCGTCCCTCGGCGGCGGGGTTCGGGCTCATCGACATCGACCTGCGCGGTCATCTGCGCATCCTGGAGGAGATGCACTGGCCGCCGGCGCAGCCCCCCGCAGCGCACAAGGTCATGCTGACCGGACTGGGGGAGGAGCCGCTGGGCCACTGCCTGCGCACCAGGGGGATCTTCCGAGAGCGCCCGCGTCCCCCGGCGCATCCGCTGACCCTCATCGGCTGTCGCCCCGAACCGCCGCTCCACGCCCTGATGGAGCGGACATCGGCCCGGCGCCGCTACCTGCGCGCAATGATCCACGCCGTCGACCACAGCGGGCGCGCCGTTGATACGGCCCAGATGGTGTCGGCCACCGTGACCGGATCACGCCCTTCCTCGCTGGGCGCCGGCCTCGTCGACGTCATTCTCGACGATGGGCTCCACGATCCCCTGCCCAGCAGTGCCCGCGAGATATGGGATCTGTGGCACAGTGGCCGACCGACCCGCCCAAACCTATGGGCCGGCTACGACCGGGCATTACGGCACGAATGGTCCGGCGCAGCCCTGCACCACCGTGACCACAGGCAGCCCGATCGGCCCGCTGGGTACACCTACCACCTCGACGGCCGGTTCGTCACCGACATCGAGGGCTTCTACTGCGCCATGGGCGAGGCGATCAACGGCCCCGGCGGCTACTTCGGCTGGAACCTCGATGCGCTCGCCGACTGCCTGCGCGGCCGATGGGGCGCCGCGCATCCCTTCCGGCTCATCTGGCACCACTCCGAGGTAGCCCGCCGCCACCTCGTGCCAGGCTATGACCGTCCGTCCTACAGCCAGCGGACATGGGGCCCGGCGATCACACTGCAGGACCTGCTCGACATCCTCATCGTCGAATTCGGGATCGACATCGACATGCGATGAGCCGCTACCTCTAACGCCCACACTGGGACCGGCCCCTTACGGGCCAAATGCGCCTCCTGGTTGAAGCGATCCAGATCTTCCTGCCGCCGCTCATCGAAGTCGTCTCCGCGGCTGATCAGGGGACCGCGTCACATTGAGCGCAACCCCGCACGCCGAGCGTCGGCGGCTGATGGACGGAAGTGGTCAGGGGCGGCGCCGCAGGCGGCGGGGGCCGAAGCGGGCCCATGTCGTGCAGTTCTCGCTCGACGACGGCGAGTACGCCGAATTGGAGGAGGCCGCCACCCGCGACGGGCTGTCGCGCGGCGCGTACGCGGCCAACGCCGCTCTGGCCGCCGCGCGGGGCCAAACCGGGCCGCAGGTTTCCGCGCTGCGGGAGGCGCTCAGAGAGCTGATGCGGGCCAGCGAGCAGGTCCGCAAAATCGGCGTGAACCTCAACCAGACGGTGGCGGCACTGCACGCGACGGGGGAGGAGCCGCCTACCCTGCGCCTGTACGCAGCGGCCTGCGTGCGCTTCGTCGCCCGCCTGGATGAGGTGGCGCACGCTGTACTGAAAAAGATCCCGTGATCGGCAAGGTACGGCGCGGCGGGCGCGTGGCCGGGCTGCTGCGCTACCTGTACGGCCCGGGGAAGGCCAACGAGCACATCAACCCGCACCTGGTCGCCGGCTGGCGGGACCCGGGCGAACTGGAGCCGCCGCTGCGCGCGGACGGCAAGCGCGACTTCACCCGGCTCACCACCCTGCTCCGGCAGCCGTGCGCGGCGATAGGCGAGGCCGAGCGCGTGTGGCATTGCATCGTCCGCGCCGCCCCACAGGACCGGGACCTGACCGACGCCGAATGGGCGCACGTCGCACGCGAGGTCATGCACGGCACCGGGCTCGCGCCGCATGGGCAGGAGGCGGAGGCGGTGCGCTGGGTGGCCGTCCACCACGGTGACAACCACATCCACATCGTCGCCACTCTCGCCCGGCAGGACGGCGGCAAGGCCCGCACCTCCAACGACTTCTACCGGCTGCGGGAGGTCTGCCGGGCCGTGGAGGCCGAGCTCGGCCTGCGCCGCACCGCGCCGGGGGACCGCACTGCGGCCAAGCGGCCCACCCGGGCCGAACGGGAGCAGGCCGGGCGGCGCGGCTGGTCACAGATCCCGCGCGAGGCCCTGCGGCGGCAGGTCGCCGTGGCGGCCGCCGCCGCGCTGTCGCCCGAGGACTTCCTCGCCAGGCTCGCAGAGGTGGGCGTGCGGGTCAGGCTGCGACGGCGCGACGACGGTGAGGTCGCCGGGTATGCGGTGGCGCTCGCCCACCACCGGACCGCCGCCGGCGCCCTCGTCTGGTACGGGGGAGGGGCGCTGGCTCCCGACCTGACCTGGCCCAAGTTATGCGGCCGTTGGCGCCGACCGCCACGTGACGAACTCCGGGAGAAGGTCGCGGCCGCCGCGCGTGACGCGCGGAGCGAACAGGAGTTCTTCCGCCGCCTGGCCGAGCAGGGCGTGCTCGTACGGCTGCGCCACAGCCAGACCAACCCCGGCCAGGTCACCGGCTACGCCGTCAGCCTGCCCGGCATGACCCGCACCGCCGACCGCGACGGACGGGGGAGCGGAGAGCAGATCTGGTATGCAGGAGGCCGCCTTGCCGACTGGCTCACCCTGCCCCTGCTCCGCCGCCGGTGGCGCACCGGCGAGGACGGCTGGACGCGGGCCGAGCGGGAGGCGCTGTACGGCGAGGCCGCGCAGGCGGCGTCGGCCGCGGCGGCCCGCATCAGGCAGCACCCTGCTTCGGCCGCCGACGCCGCGTGGGCCGCCGCCGACGTCCTGCGCGTAGCCGCCGCCGCGCTCGGCAACCCGGTCCTGGCGAAGGCGGCCGAGGAGTACGAGCGCGCCGCCCGCACCGCCTACGGCAGGATCCCTGCTCCGTCACCGGAGGGCGTACGGCTGCGCTCCGCAGTCCGGCTGCTGGCGCTGTCCGATGTCATTGGCACGGAAACGACGCTCGCCGGCGTGGTCCTGGTCGGCGCGCTGGCCTCTCTCGTCACCGCGGTCGCCGACCTGCGCCGGGCCCAACACGCGGCCCAGGCAACCGCCGCTCATCAGGCGGCGAATCGGCTGCTCACCCAGGTCACGGTGTCGGCAACGCCGCCCGCTCACCCTCAACCCGTACAGCTACGCCAGGATTCTCCGGGGCAGCCCGGTAGCACGGCCAGGGAGCCCCGGCATGGATGGTGAGCACTACGACGACCCGATGCGCGAAGCACTGGGACGAGCGGCCGGACGCACCGCCCAGCTGACCTCGCTTCTCGCGGTCGCCGTCCAGGTCGGAGTCGACATCGCGCGGCGCCGGGCCGAAATCGCGCAGGCCCGTGACCTCGCGGCGCGGCGGGAACTGGAACGGCAGGCGCACGCCGTCCGGCAGGCCGCCCAGACCCGCTGGGCTCCGGCCCACGACCCGCGCTGGCTCGGCGAAGCCGACCTACTCGACGTCGGCAGGATCTGGAGCGCTGCCGTGCCGCACGTGAACGACGACCCCACCGCCGAGGCGACCGTACGCAAGTGCGAGGAGCGACTACGCACGCTGCACCCACACGCGATGGCGGACTACGACCGGCTGCGCGCGGACGGGATGAGCCGGCTGGAGGCGATGCGGCAGGCCGCCCCGTCGTTCTCCCGCGACGCCCACGGCCCCGCCCCTCATCGTGCTGCGGTGACCGCCGGTCTGGGGCACGAGGCGGTGTTCGACCGCTTCGAGCACGGCCCCTTCCGCAAGGACTGGGAACGCGCACGGTGGGCGCGCGCCGCCGAGCAGCGGGCGCACGAACTGCTAGACGAGATGGGCGCCTGTCCCGGCGGTGCCGCGCCGACGGACGAGGAACTGCGGTCGGTCTTGGAAAGCCGTACGAACCTGCCACTGCAAGCTGTCGACGTTGCGCTAGCCACCCGGGCCAGTACGGCGGCGGCTCTGGCCGCCCTCGACCACCCACACACGGTCGACCAGGTGGCGAAGTCCGCCGTCGACGACCTCGCACCCAGCTCAACTTCCCCGGTCCGTTCGCTGCGCCACGAAGCTTCTTTGCCCACAGCCAGTCCGCCTGCTCCATGAAGGCAAGACGGCTCACCCCCACGTGCGTGGGGAGGACCCGGTCTGCTCGAACGAGACGTTGCCCTCGTCCGGCACGTGCGTGGGGAGGACCCCAACCGTCCTCCGTTCCTACGCCTGGCGGGCGGCTCACCCCCACGTGCGTGGGGAGGACTGCTCCGCGCCAGCGGGGTACGCCACCAAGCCCGGCTCACCCCCACGTGCGTGGGGAGGACCCCGTGGCGGACACGTCGCTGTTGTTCCGGATCGGCTCACTGTCGGTTCCGGTTGAAGACCGGCTCTGGCACTAATTCCGTGATCTTCCGGCGCTCGGCTGCTGGGTGTTGCTGATCATGCTGGGTGACGTTCTCGGAGTTGCTCGCGGTTCTCTTCCCTCACCTGGCCTGCCTGCAGATCGACAGTGTGTGCCGGTCGGGCAGATCGGTACGGATCCGGGCCAGGACCCGCGCTTCGCAGGCGGCATGCTCGCGGTGCGGCATGATCTCCCAGCGCGTGCACAGCAGCTATGAGCGGCGGGTGTGCGACACCGCAGTCGGCGGCCAGGAGACGGTGCTCCACCTGCGGGTACGGCGGTTTCGCTGCGGCAACGACGACTGCGCCGCGAAGACCTTCGCCGAGCAGGTGCCCGGGCTGACCATTCGCTACGGCCGCTACAGCGTCCCGCTCCGCACACTGCTGCAGACGATCGCCCTGGCCCTGGGCGGCCGGGCCGGTGCCCGGCTCACCCACCTCCTGGCCGCCGCGGTGAACCGGATGACGCTGATCCGGCTGATCCGATCCCTGCCCGACCCCGAACCCACCAAAGGACCCCAGGTGCTGGGCGTGGACGACTTCGCCCTGCGCCGCGGCCGCACCTACGGCACGATCCTGATCGACATCACCACCAGCCGCCCGGTCGACGTGCTCCCCGAACGCTCATCCGACGCGCTGGCCACCTGGCGGCGCGCCCGTCCCGGCGTGCAGATCATCTGCCGGGACAGGGCCGGCTGCTACGCCGACGGCGCCGCCCGGGGTGCCCCGCAGGCGATCCAGGTCGCCGACCGGTGGCACATGTGGCGCAACCTCGGCGACGCCGTCGAACGCACCGTCACCAAGCACCGCGCCCACTTACGAGACCTGGCGGCCGTCACCCCGCCGGACGAGGTGACGGCACCGGCACCAGCACCGGTCACCGCCCCACCTGCAAGTGAGCCCGCTCGCCCGGAGCGGCGCCCCGGCCGTCTGGCCGAGCGGACCCGCCACCGGCACACCCTCATCCACCAGTTACTCGCGCAAGGCCGCGACCTGCGCGCGATCGCCCGCGAACTGAAGCTGGCCCGCAACACCGTCCGCCGCTTCGCCCGCGCCAACGATCCGGAGGAGCTGCTCGTGCACAACGGCACCGGCAAACGCCCGAAGATGATTGAGGAGTACGCCGGCTACCTGCGGCAGCGCTGGGAGGAGGGCTGCACCAACGCCGAGCAGCTCTACCAGGAGATCACGGCCATGGGCTACCGCGGCAAGGCCACCATGGTGCGCCAGCTCGTGCAGCCCTGGAGGTCACAGACCACCATCGCCCTGCTACCACCCCCGCCCACCGTCCGCCAGGCCACCGGCTGGTTCCTCCGCCACCCCGACACCCTCGAGGCCGACGAACGCCAGCACCTGCAGACCTTAACCGCGGCCAACCCGGCCCTGGCCGCGCTCCGCGAGCACGTCCGCGCCTTCGCCCAAATGATGACGCGGCTCACCGGTGACGGCCTGGAGCAGTGGATGAAGCGGGTCCAGGCCGATGACCTTCCGGAACTGCACTCCTTCGTCACGGGGCTGCGGCGCGACTTCGACGCCGCCAAGGCCGGCCTGACCTTGCCCCACAGCTCGGGAAAGGTCGAAGGGCACGTCAACCGCGTCAAGATGCTCAAGCGGCAGATGTGGGGCCGGGCCAACCCCGACCTCCTGCGCAAACGCGTCCTCCTCACCGACTGAGGCGGGTCAACGCACGGAATCTGTGCCAGAGCCACGATCGAGCCGGAATTTGACACTCACCCCCACGTGCGTAGGGAGGACTGCTCCACGGGCTCCCCGAGCCACGTCATCGGCGGCTCACCCCCACGTGCGTGGGGGGACGGCGCCGCGTCGGACGCGCAGCTGGTCGCGTTCGGCTTACCCCCACGTGCGTGGGGAGGACGCCTGGACGGAGACGTACTCCTCTGCGATCTCCGGCTCACCCCCACGTGCGTGGGGAGGACGGGAGCGCGTGGTGATGCTGCCCGAGTGGCTGCGGCTCACCCCCACGTGCGTGGGGAGGACTGCTCGGCCATGACCTCGCGCCCGCCGACCTGCGGCTCACCCCCACGTGCGTGGGTAGGACTTGATCCGCGCCTCCCACGTGAACGGGAGCCGCGGCTCACCCCCACGTGCGTGGGGAAGCCCCAACCGGGCAATCAACGTCGTCTACGAAGGCGGCTCACCCCCACGTGCGTGGGGAGGACACGATCAGGTCGCCCTGGGCCGCCGCAGACGGCGGCTCACCCCCACGTGCGTGGGGAGGACCCGGCTCCACACCGGGGACCGATCCGTCTTGGCGGCTCACCCCCACGTGCGTGGGGAGGACTCGAGCTTCCCATTGCCACCGACGACGCCCAGCGGCTCACCCCCACGTGCGTGGGGAGGACACGAACCGCTTGTAGGTTCGCAGGCGGACGGTCGGCTCACCCCCACGTGCGTGGGGAGGACGCCCTATCCATCCTCTACTCCGGCATCGGGCGCGGCTCACCCCCATGTGCGTGGGGAGGACATGGCCGACGACAGCTGCCCCAGTCCCTGCGCCGGCTCACCCCCACGTGCGTGGGGAGGACTCCAAGATGCCCTCGCGGGCCGCCCACACGTCCGGCTCACCCCCACGTGCGTGGGGAGGACCTGCGCTGATGTCTGTTCCACGAGTCGTCAGCCGGCTCACCCCCACGTGCGTGGGGAGGACGTCGCCCCGAAGCCTCCGCCGTCGCGCGGGGGCGGCTCACCCCCACGTGCGTGGGGAGGACTACGGCCTGGTCACCTCGCGCGACGACTTCGGCGGCTCACCCCCACGTGCGTGGGGAGGACATCCGCCTCTGCCAGTCCCCCGACGCCGGTGTCGGCTCACCCCCACGTGCGTGGGGAGGACGCCACCAGCCGAGTACGCGCTGAAGGCGGCAGCGGCTCACCCCCACGTGCGTGGGGAGGACGAGTCG
>NZ_JBDJAW010000089.1 GCF_039649665.1 Microbispora sp. ZYX-F-249
GCGTCGGAGTCGTTGACCGCCGTCACGGCGAGGTACACCGAGGTGCCGATGCAGCGCGGCGCGGCCGTCACGGTCAGCTCGACCCGCGGGTCGTCCTTCGGGCCGCGGACGAGCGTGAAGTCGTCCACGTCGAAGTTCGCCCCGGTGAACACCAGGTAGAGCTTCACGCTGCCGGAGGGGACGTTCGTGAGCGGCGTCGAGACGTCCGCGTACGACTCCCACCCGCCGGTGTTCGGCACGGTGACGGTGCCGAGCACGGGGCCGGTCGGGGAACCGGTCCTGATCTCGAAGCCGCCGCTGGGGTCGGGGGAGGCCACCCGGGCCGTGAAGCGGGTGACGCCGGTGAGGTCCACGTCGTACGCCGCCCAGTCGCCGGGGTTGACGTAGCCGAGCACCGTGCCGCCGTGCGCGGGGGCGTGGGGGTAGGTGTCGACGCCGTTCGCCTCGGTCCAGCTCTCGGCCTGGACGGTGACGTCGCCCTCCGCCGGGCCGAGCTCCTTGATGCGGATGTTCCGGAACGCCACCTCGTCGCCGTCGCCGTGGTTCTGGATGCCCACGTAGCCCTGCTGCAGGGACCGCTTCGGGTCGGTGTTGACGAAGTCGTTGATCTTCACGCCGTTCAGGAAGATCTGCAGGCGCTCGCCCTCCACGCGGATCTCATAGGTGTTCCACTGCCCCGGCGGGTTGAGCGCGGCGTCACGGGCCTTGAGGTCCGCCGACTGGAAGCCGTAGACCGACCCGGTCGTCTTCTCCGGAGCGTCCGTGGCGTCGATCTGGATCTCGTAGCCGTTGTCGACCGCCGACCACGGGTCGTCCGAGGCGGGGAAGCCGACGAAGACGCCCGCGTTGTCGTCGCCGCGCATCTTCCAGTCGAGCTTGAGCGAGTAGGAGTGGAACTCCTTCGCCTTGTACCAGAACAGCCCCAGGCCGCCGTGCGAGGTCAGGGTGCCGTCGGCGTTGGTGAACCCGCCGGGCCCGGCCTGCTCCCAGCCGGTGGTGCTGCCGTTGTAGAGCGTCGTGTAGCCGGTCTCGGGACGGCAGTCGGCCTTGAGCTCGCCCATGGCGTACCTGATGCCGCCGAGCAGGTGCTGCCGGAACTCCGGCTCGGCGAACGAGGACGCCGTGTGCCCGCCGCCCGTGTAGAACGACCGGCCGCCCTGATACTCCTTGCACCAGGCGATCGGGTGGTCGTCGCCCATCTTCCCGCCCGAGTACGACTTCTCGTCGAGCGTGGCCAGCACGTGCGCGGTGCTGCGGGCGTTGGTCCGGTAGTCGTACCACTCGTCGGTGCGCGTCCACGTCGGCCCGAGGTGGGCGGTCGCCGGGTGGGCCCGGTCCTCCACCTTCACGGTCGCCTGCTGGACGGCGGGGTGGGAGGCGAACCACGCCCCGACCAGGCCGCCGTAGAACGGCCAGTCATACTCGGTGTCCGCCGCGGCGTGGATGCCCACGTAGCCGCCGCCCGCCTTGACGTACGCCTCGAAGGCCGCCTGCTGGGCGTCGTTCAGCACGTCGCCCGTGGTGCTGAGGAACACCACGGCCTTGTACTTCGCCAGGTTCTCGGCGGTGAAGACGGCGGGGTCCTCGGTCGCGGTGACCTTGAAGCCCAGGTCCTTGATGGCCTGGACGCCCGCCGGGATCGAGTCGTGCCGGAAGCCGGCCGTGCGGGAGAAGACCAGGACCTCGCCCTCGGCGCTGCCCGGGGTCGCCGTCGTCCACTTCTGCGCGTCGCGGCCGTCACACGTCCTGATGACGATCTGGGCGGGGTCGGTCGCGTCGAGGCACTTGCCCGACTGGGGGTTCTTGATCGTGCCGTCCGTGCCGACGGTCCAGATCTGCGCGCCGACGCCGGAGACGCAGTCCCAGATCTGCACCCGCGTGCCGTCGGCGGTGCCGCCGTTGGACACGTCGAGGCACTTGCCGAGCGAGCGGAGGGTGTTGCCGCTGACGGTCCAGACCTGCGCCCCCGTCCCGTTGCACTCGAAGAGCTGCACCTTGGTGCCGTTGGCGGGGTCGGCGTTCGCGACGTCGAGGCACAGGCCGGCGGCGCCGACGATCGGCGCCGGGCTTCCGCCGGCCGGCGGCTCCGCCGTCAGCGTGAAGTCGTCCAGGTCGAACAGCGCGCCGTCGTGGCCATGGAAGACCAGGTAGAGCTCGGTCGTCCCGGCCGGGGCGTTCGACAGCGGCGCGGACACGTCGGTGAACGTCTCCCAGCTTCCGGTGACGGGCACGCTCACCTTGCCCAGCAGGGTGCCGGTCCGCGAACCCGCGCGCACCTCGATGGTGCCGCCCTTCCCGCCGGAGGAGACCCGGGCGGTGATCCCCTTGGCCTTGGTCAGCTCGTAGGGCTTGAAGGAGATCCAGTCGCCGGCGTTGATGTCACCCACGGTCTTGCCGCCGTGCGCATTGCTCTTCCCGATCGGGTTGACGCCCTGGGAGGCCGCGTAGTGCTCGGCCTGGCGGTGCCGCGGCTGCAGGATGTGCTGCGTGTGGGTGGTCAGCCCGCCCTTGTCGGTGTATTCGGCGTCGAACACCGCGAAGATGTTCGCCGCGTCGTCGTGCTCGCCGTCGACCGGGATGGTCAGCTCGCCGGAGCAGCCGGTCTTCGAGGAGATCTGGTGGCCGTGGCTGTCGTGGCCCAGCACGTAGGTCATCTTGACCTTCGTGCAGTCGATCGCGCCGTCCTCGGGGTCGGTGACCTTGATCGAGAAGGGGATCGAGTCGCCCCACTGGAACAGGCTGCCCGCCGTGGGGGTCTCGATGGTCACGGTCGGCGCGGTGTTGCCCGCCGTGACGACCACGCTCGCGCTGCCGCTGTTACCCGCGGGGTCGCGCACGGTGAGCGTCGCCGTGTACGTGCCCTCCTTGTCATACGTCTTGACCGGGTTCGCCTCGGTGGAGGTGGTGCCGTCGCCGAAGTCCCAGGCATAGGTGATCGTCGCGCCCTCGGGGTCGGCGGAGCCGGCCGAGGAGAACGTGACGGTGAGAGGCGTCTTGCCCGACGTCTTGTCGGCCTTGGCCACGGCGATAGGGGAGCGGTCGCGGCCCTTGATGTACTCGTAGCGGTACAGCGCCGAGTTGGCGTCGCCGTTGAAGTAGCCGGTGCCGTAGTCGAGCACGTACAACGCGCCGTCCGGGCCGAACGCCAGGTCCATCACCTGGGTGCCGGTCCAGGGGAAGCCCACGATGGCGCCGGGCGTCCCGTCGGCCTTCACGTCGATCGCCTTGATCCACTGGCGGCCGAGCTCACCGGCGAAGAAGTGGCCGTCCATGTCCTGCGGGAACTTGACCGCGGACTTCAGGTCGGCGTCGTAGCGGTAGACCGGCCCGCCCATCGGCGACTCGGAGCCGCCGCCGAACTCGGGCGGAGAGCCGGCGTCGCCGCCGTACCTGATCCACGCGGGCTGGGCGGGCGGCAGCGTGCGCTGCCCGGTGTTGCGCGGGGAGGCGTTGACCGGCCCGCCGGCGCAGTCGTACTTCGCCCCGGAGGGACCCGAGGGGAAGGTGAACGTGTTGTAGGTCTCGACCGGGGTGTTCGTGCCCGTGCAGTACGGCCAGCCGTAGTTGCCGGGGCGGGTGACGCGGTTGAACTCGACCTGGCCGCTCGGCCCGCGGTCGGGGTCCGTGGTGCCCGCGTCGGGACCGTAGTCGCCCACGTAGACGACACCGGTGGCCTTGTCGACGCTCAGCCGGAACGGGTTGCGGAAGCCCATCGCGTAGATCTCGGGCCGTGTGTCCGGCGTGCCCGGCGGGAACAGGTTGCCCTCGGGGATGTCGTAGGTCCCGTCCGGCTTGACCTTGATGCGCAGGATCTTGCCGCGCAGGTCGTTGGTGTTGCCGGAGCTGCGCTGGGCGTCGTACGCCGGGTTGCGGTCGGGCCGCTCGTCGATGGGGGAGTAGCCCGACGAGTCGAAGGGATTGCTGTCGTCGCCGGTCGACAGGTAGAGGTTGCCGTCGGCGTCGAAGTCCATGTCGCCGCCCACGTGGCAGCAGATGCCGCGGTCGGCCGGCACGTCGAGGATCTTGACCTCGCTGCCCTTGTCCAGCGTCCAGTCGGGCTTGATCGTGAACCTGGACAGCCGGTTCACGCCCTTCCAGGCGGAGAAGTCGGACGCGGTGGCCGGGGCGTCGCCGTCGGGGGTGTCGAGGCGGGGAGCGTAGTAGAGGTAGACGAACCGGTTGGTCGCGAAGCCCGGGTCGGCCGCGACCCCCTGGAGGCCCTCCTCGTCGTGGGTGTAGACGTTCAGCGTGCCGACCACGCTGGTGTCGCCGCGGGCGTCGGTGCGCCGCAGGACTCCGTCACGCGCGGTGTGGAGCACCGAGAGGTCGGGCAGCACGGCCATCGTCATCGGCTCGCCCATCTCGGCGACGCCCTTGGCCATCTCCACGCGCTGGTAGTCGGCGGCGTCGACGGGCGCCGTGTGTGCCTGGGCCGGCGCGGCCGGGGTGAGCACGGTCAGGCCCGTGAAGGCCAGGAGTAAGGCACAGGTCTGTGCGATCCGTTTTCTTGCGCGATCGGTCGGCCGCCTGGGGGGCATGGCGGAGGTTCCTTTCGTCGGTGCGGTAGGCCCGGCATGGTCCCGGGCGTGCGATCCCGCCTCACAGATCCACCTGGAAGCGGTGATCGCACCGAACGTAAGCTTCTTTTGCCGCATTGGGAAGATAGTTCGGTGAAAAGTGGATAACTTTCGCCGGGCATGGCGAAAGTTCGTGTGCCGGCCGACGCCGTATCCGCGACCACGTGCCGTCACGGGTCTCCCGGGTAGCAACCCGGGCATGGTCTCCGCAACGGCAGGACGGGTCGAGCGTCCGGTGATGTACCACCACTGGTCCGACATCACCTTCATCCACTGGAGATATCCGCCCGAGCTCGTGCAGGCGTTCCTGCCGGACGGGCTCACCGTCGACACCTACGAGGGGGCCGCGTACGTCGGGCTCACGCCGTTCCTGATGCGCGGCGTGCGGGCGCCCGGGCTGCCGCCGCTGCCGGGGCTGTCGCGCTTCCCCGAGACCAACGTGCGCACCTACGCGCGGGACGCCCGGGGGCGCGGCGGCCTGTGGTTCCTGTCACTGGACGCAGGGAACCTGCCCGCCGTGCTGGGCGCCCGGGCCGCGTACGGGCTGCCGTACTACTGGTCGGACATGTCCGTGACCGGCGAGGGGGCGCGGCGCCGTTACCGCTGCGCGCGCCGGTGGCCGGACCCCTCCGGGGCGCGGTGCGACGCCGACGTCGACCTCGGGGCCGTGCTGAGCGAGGCCGAGCGGGACGGGCTCGCGGACTTCCTCGTCGAGCGGTACCGGCTCTTCACGGTCGTCGCGGGTCGCCTGGTGACGGCGCAGGTGGAACACCCGCGCTGGCCTCTCCACCGGGCCCGGGTGTCCGGGCTGACGCAGGGCCTGCTCGAGGCGGCAGGACTGCCCGCGCCCGACCACGATCCGCTCGTCCACGCGTCTCCCGGCGTGCCCGTACGAGTCGGCATGTGGCGTCCGGCCGACCGTCAGCGGACCGCGGCCTCGTCCCGGAGCGCCGCGAGAATCCCGTTCAGCGTCTCCGGCGCTTCGACCCGGGGGCAGTGGCCGGCGCTTCCGCCGGGCGCGGGTCAGGCGCGGGGCTCCTCGAAGCGGTCGAGGTAGGCGGCGTACCAGGCCCGCTCCTCCTCCACCAGCGCGTGCCGGTCCGCGTAGACGTGGTCGAACATGGCGTCCACCGGCGGGTCGGGCATGGCGATGACCCCGTCGCGCAGTTCGAGGGCCATGCGGTCCCCCTCCTCCTCGACCTCGGTGAAGAACGCCTCGTCGGCCATGCCCTCCCGCAGCAGGTACGCCCGCAGGCGTGCGATCGGGTCCTTCTTCCGCCACGCGTCCACCTCCTCGGCGGGCCGGTAGCGCCCCGGATCGTCTGAGGTGGTGTGCGGGCCCATCCGGTAGGTGTACGCCTCGATGAGGAACGGCCCGCCCCCGGAGCGTACGTGCCGCAGCGCGGCCCTCGTCACGGCGAGACAGGCCAGCACGTCGTTGCCGTCCACCCGTACGCCGGGGAAGCCGAAGCCCCGGGCGCGCTCGTAGATCGGCGCCCGGCTCTGCCGCCCGACGGGGTGGGAGATGGCCCACTGGTTGTTCTGGCAGAAGAACACCACCGGCGCGTCGAACACGGCCGCGAAGTTGAACGCCTCGCTGACGTCCCCCTCGCTCGCCGCGCCGTCGCCGAAGTAGGCCACGACCGCCGAGTCGTCGCCGTCCCTGCGGACCCCCATGGCGTACCCCACGGCGTGCAGCGTCTGTGCGCCGAGCACGATCGTGTAGAGGTGGAAGCGCGTCTCCCGGGGGTCCCAGCCGCCGTTCGTCGTGCCGCGCAGCATGCCCATGAGCGTGAGGGGCGCGATGCCCCGGCACCAGGCCACGCCGTGCTCCCGGTAGGAGGGGAAGACGTGGTCGTCCGGCGCGAGCGCCCGGCCCGAACCGATCTGGGCCGCCTCCTGCCCCAGACAGGGGATCCACATCCCCAGCTCGCCGAGACGCTGGAGGGCGAAGGCCTCCCGGTCGATCCGGCGGACCAGCGCCATGTCGCGATACAGCCCCCGATAGTGGCTCTTCGGCAGATCCAGGTCGTACTCGGGGTGCGCGACACGCTCGCCTTCGGGCGTGAGCAGCTGGACCAGATCTTCGGCCTCGTCCTGGCGCCGCACGTCGTCTCCTCTCTGACAACGGTGACCGCTGCCGGCGCCTCCATCACCGCGAGGTCGTCGGCGCCGTGCGAAGCCAATCATTGCGGCTGTCCGGCCCCCGGGATCACACGGCGTGCCCGCCACGCCGATGAGCTGCGCTTTCCCGCCGGCAGCGAGAGATGAGGGTCAGCCGGGCGCGGTGGCCGGCCGCAGTCCCGCGAAGACGACCGCGAGCGTACGGGCCCGCAGCTCCGGCTCCCACCGGATGTGCAGGGACGCCTGGCACAGGCCGATCAGCAGGGCCATGACCTCCGGCGCCCGGACGTCGGACCGTACGGCCCCGGCCTGCTGGGCCCTGCCGACGAGCACCTCGACGGCCTCGCGCAGGGCGAGGACCGGCTTGGCGACGGTGACCGGGATGCCCGCCTGCGCGAGCAGGTCGACGACGGTCTTCTGCTCCGCGGCCTGCTCGACGGTGCGGGTGAAGAAGGTGAAGAGGGCGGTGGCGGGGTCGCCCTGCGCAGCGAGCGCGCGGGTCTCCTCGGCCAGCCTCACGGCGACCGCGTGCATGATCGCCTTGAGCAGGGACTCCTTGGTGGGGAAGTGCCGGAAGACGGTCCCGATCCCGACCCCGGCCTTCTGTGCGATCTCCTCGGTGGAGGCGGAGGGGCCCTTGGCCGCGAAGACGGCCTCGGCCGCCTCCAGGATGCGCGTCCGGTTGCGCTGGGCGTCGGCGCGCAGCGCTCTCACCGGCCCGGCGGAGGCGTCCGGCTCGGGAACGCGCTGATCGTTCGGCATCCCTCGGCTCTCCCACGCCTCGATTGACATCCGGATTCGCCGCTTCATAGCCTATAACCGAAGTGGAGACTCCGATTGTAGGTCACGCCGCAGCGAGGGGTGC
>NZ_JBDJAW010000090.1 GCF_039649665.1 Microbispora sp. ZYX-F-249
CGCCGCTGCCGTTGGCGGGGTCGTCGTCGGCCAGCGCGGGACCGGTCAGACCGGCGCCGGCGAGCGCGACGCCGAGCACCGACGCGGCGAGCACCTGCGTGGTCCTGGTGATTTTCATGTTCACTCCATAAGTGGGGGGCCGGGGCCGGCCGGCGCACCGACCGGCCCCTGTTCACTGCGTTCCTGCGGCGGCGTCCCCCGCGCGTACACCGTGGCTGTACCGTCGCGTACACCGCGGTCACCGCCGGTGCGGTCAGCGGCGGCTGACCGCCGTCGGACGGCTCAGCCGCAGCTGACCGCGCCGTAGTCGGCCTCGTAGGACGAGGTGACCTTCTTGCCGTCGATGAACGAGGTCCCCGTGACAGTCACCTTGCCCGCGTCGATCTGCTTGGCGCGGGTGTTGAAGGACTGGTAGGCCTGCTTGCCCGGGGCCACGTCGGCCACGGTCTTGGTGCCGTACGGAGTGGTCAGCGTGATCGTGGCCGGCACGTCGCCGTCGTTGACGGCCGTGACCGCGACGTACGCCGACGTGCCCACGCAGCGGGACGAGGCGGTGACGGTCAGCGGCGTCTTGGCGGTCGGCGGCGCCACGACGACCGTGAACGTGGCGGTCGCGACGTTGGAGGTGTTGCCCGCCTTGTCGGTGGCCCGGTAGCCGACGGTGTGCTCTCCCGGCTGGTCGATCACGAGCGGCTTGGTGTACAGCGCGAACGGCTGCCCGTCGATCGAGTGCTCGATCGTGTCCACGCCGGAGCCGGAGTCGGTCGCGGTGATCGTCAGCGTGGCGGAGCCCACGTAGTTCCAGGCCCAGTCCATGGTGCCGGTGAGCTGCGCCGACACCGTCGGCGGGGTGGTGTCGTCCTGCCTCGGCGCCACCACGGTGAAGGTCACCGACCCCGCCTCCGAGGCGTTGCCGGCCTTGTCGGTCGCCCGGTACCGCACCGTGTGCTTGCCGACCTGGTTCACCGACACCGGAGCCGTGTAGGCCTGGAACGCCCCGTCGTTCAGCGAGTACTCCACCTTGTCCACACCGGACTCGGTGTCGGTCGCCGAGATCGTCACCGTGGCGGAGCTCACGTAGTTGCCGTCGGCGTCCTTGGTGCCCGACACCGACGCCGACACCGTCGGCGGGGTGGTGTCCTTCGACCCCGAGTCCGCGACCGTGAAGGTCACCGACTCGACGTCGGAGGCGTTGCCGGCCTTGTCGGTGGCCCGGTAGCTCACGGTGTGCTTGCCCGGCTGGTCCACCTCGAGCGCCTTGGTGTACAGCGCGAACGGCTGCCCGTCGATCGAGTACTCGATCGTGTCCACCCCGGACTCGCCGTCGGTCGCCGAGATCGTGACGGTGGCGGAGCCGGTGTAGTTGCCGTCGGCGTCCTTGTCACCCGTCACCTGCGCCGACACCTGCGGAGCGGTGGTGTCCTGGGCCGGTGGCGCGACCACCTTGAACGACACCGACGCGACCGCCGAGGCGTTGCCCGCCTTGTCGGTCGCCCGGTACTGCACCGTGTGGGAGCCCACCTGGTTCACCGACACGGGAGCCGTGTAGGCCTGGAACGCCCCGCCGTCCAGGGCGTACTCCACCTTGTCCACACCCGACTCGCTGTCGGTGGCCGAGACCGTGACGGTGGCCGAGCCGACGTAGTTGCCGCCGGCGTCCTTCTCGCCCGACACGTTGGCGGACACCTGCGGTGCGGTCGTGTCGGTGGGGCCGCCGGCGGTGACCACGAGCTCGCCGACCATCGTGTGGCCGGGGATCGCACAGAAGAAGCGGTACGTGCCGGGAGTGAGGTTCACCTGAACCTCGTGCCGGCCGCCGTTCACGTCGAACGGGCTGGCGATGATGTTGACGGTGACGTCGTTGTTGTATTCGGGCGACGTCGAGTCGAAGGTCAGCGTGTGCGTCATCCCGAACGTGTTGCCGGTCGCCGTGCTGTTCTCGAAGACGATCGTCGTGGGTCCCGCGACCGCCGTGGTCGGCGCGTCCTTGTACGCCGTCATGCTGTTGTCGGCGGTCCAGGTGAGCACCTGTGCCGCGGCCTGGTTGACCTGCGAGCGGGCATCCGGCTGCGGAGCGGCGGCCTTCGCCGGCGACAGCCACAGCGCCGGAAGCGCCAGGCACAACAGCAGCAGTGCCACGGTGACGCCCAGCGCCCTCCGTGATTTTCCTACCAGTAACGATGCGGTCTGCATCTGAGGTCGCACCTCGCAAAACGTGTGTCGGCGACCGAAGGGCTTCGGTCCGCCTGAGGGGGATGGGGCGGGGTGCCGGGCGGAGGAGTCCTCCGCCCGGCTGCCGGCGTTGCCGGACTCGATCGTGTCAGACTCTCCCTAGAGCTCCCGCACCCGGATGTTGCGGAACTCCGCGAGGTCGGTGTCGCTGTGGTTCTGCAGCCCGATGAACCCGCTGATGAACTGGCGCAGGCTCGTGTCCGGGTCGCCGGCGCGCGACGACTTCTTGCCCGGGGTGTTGTCGAACTCGTTGATCACGACGCCGTTGCGGATGATCGTGTAGTGCTGCCCGACCACCCGGACCTCGTAGTCGTTCCACTGGCCCTTCGGGGTCGCCCCCGCCTTGTCGAGGGTGTTCGACTGGAAGTTGTAGACCGAGCCCGTCTTCTGCGACTCGCCCGTCTCGCCGTCGTAGATCTGGATCTCGTGGCCGCAGTAGACCGCGACCCAGGCCTCCGACGTGCGGGCCGATCCGACCGTGCCACAGCTCCCGGTCGGACGCCGGTCGAGCGGGGTCCGCAGGTCGGGGAACCGGACGAACACGCCGGTGTTGGCCCGGGCCGTGCCGGGCGCGACGTCACGGAACTGCAGCCTCACCGAGAAGTCGGCGTACGCCTTCTTCGAGTACCACAGCATGCCCATCCCCCCGGAGGTGCGGAGGGTGCCGTCCGCCTGCAGGTTGAACCGGCCGGTCGGAGCCTGGCTCCACCCCTGGAGAGACGCGGGCGTCCCGTCGAAGATGGTCTCGTAGCCGATCGTCTTGCCGATGTCGGACTTCGCCCCCGCGTCGTTGATCGCGGTGGCCTCCTTGCCGTCGATGACGCCGGCCTTGCTGAGCTCGTTCACCATGTCGCTGAGGTAACTGACGAACTCGGCGTGGTTCGGCCACGTGCGCTCGTCGTCGATCAGGTCGTTGATCGTGCAGCCGCCGTCGACGACGCGGTTGGCCACGCCGGTGTCGGTGTCCAGCAGCCGGACCGTCGGCCGGGCGTCGGGCGCCGGGCAGCCGATCTCGACGGCCACCTCGCCGGTCGCCACCTCGCCGTTGGCGTAGGTGACCTTCAGCTTGGCCTTGTAGGTGCCGAAGTTCGCGTACGTGTGCGTCGGGTCGGCCTCGGTCGACGGCTCGCTGCCGTCGCCGAAGTCCCACTCCCACTTCACGCCGCCGGCCCGGGTGCTGGAGAACACCACGGTCTTCGGCGCGCTCTGCCGCTCCGGCCGCGCCGTGGCCAGGCTCGGGTTCGGCGTCGCCGGACCACCCTGGTAGGAGATGCGGATCAGCTTCTGGTTCCGGTCAAGGCTGAAGAAGCCACCGGCGTAGTCCAGCATGTACAGCGCGCCGTCCGGGCCGAACTTGGCGTCCATCCACGACTGGAGCTGGGTGGCGCCGCCGCCGGGCTGGATGATGGAGCGCAGGTCCTCGGCGAAGACCGGCGGCTTCGCGTCCTTGACGCCCTTCGGGTCGACGGTGACGGCGATCCGGTTGTTCGCGTTGGACTCGTCACCGATGAACCACTTGTTGTCCCAGTACGCCGGCCACGCGACACCGCTGTCGGTGTCGACCTCGTCGCGGTGGTAGGTCGGGCCGGGCATTACCGCCTGGCCGCCGCCGGAGAGGTAGGGCTGGGTGAGGATCTCGTCGCCGAGCTTGTAGGTCGGCAGGCCGCTGCCGTCGGTCCGCTTCGGGTAGACCGGGCCGCCGCCCTGGGGCGAGTACCAGATCATGTTGTCGCGGGCCGGCGGGATGTCGACCAGGCCGGTGTTGCGCGGCGAGTTGTTCTTCAGGTCGTCGCAGTTGTACCAGCCGGTCGGCTGGTTGGCGTCGGTGTTGCTGCGGTCGCGGTAGGGCTGCTTGTTGCCCATGCAGTACGGCCAGCCCTGGTTGCCCGCGGACGTGATGATCGTCGCGGTCTCGTACTTCGCCGGGCCCCAGGTCTCGCTCGGGGCGCCCGCGTCCGGACCGACCCAGCCGGTGGTGAGCCAGTCGTTCTTCTTGTCCCAGGCGAGCCGCGTGACGTTGCGGACACCCATCACGTAGATCTCCGGACGGGTCTTGCCGCCGCCCTCTTCCTTCCCGGTGAACAGGTTGCCCTCCGGGATGGTGTACGTCCCGTCGGCCTCCGGGTGGATACGGATGATCTTGCCGTTCAGGTCGTTGGTGTTGCCGGCGGTGCGCCGGGCGTCCTGGAACGAGGTGCCCTTGTAGTCCTGGGTCCAGTTGTTCCCGGAGTATCCGCTCGATCCGCCCGAGGAGTTGCTGTCACCGGAGGCGACGTACAGGTTGCCGTCCTCGTCGAAGGTCATGCCGCCGCCCGCGTGGCAGCAGCTGTGGATCTGCGTGTCCCACTGCAGCAGGTCCTTGCGGGTCTTCTGGTCGATCGTCTGGGCGGCGAAGTCGTAGGTGAACCGGGAGATGGTCCGCTTGCCGATCCGCTTGTCCCTGTCGATCGACTCGTGCGGCATCCAGTAGACGTACAGCCAGCCGTTGTCCTGGAACTTCGGGTCGGGCGTGATGCCGAGGAGACCCTCCTCGTTCTTCACCAGCTCGTCGCCGCTGCCGCGGTTGCCCATCACGTCGAGGGTGGTGAGGAGCTTGACCTGCTTGGTCTTCGGGTCCCACTGGTGGATCGTGCCACAGCCGAGGCCGACCTTCGGGTTGTTCCAGTCGGCGATCGGGCCGCTGGGGCAGGCCGCCTTGCCGACGTAGAAGACCTTGCCGTCGGGGGCGACGGTGAGTCCGTGCGGCTCGCCGATCTGGTCGAGCTGGCCCGACTGGTTCTGCGCGGTCAGCCGCTCGGTCTTGTAGTTCGCCGCGATGGTCGCCTGGCAGTCGCCACGGACCAGACCGGCCGCCCACTTGATCGCGCCGCCGAGGTGGCTCTGGAACTGCTCGTCCTCGGTGTAGCTCTCCTCGGTGCCGCCCATGCCGGTGTAGAAGGACCGGCCGCCGTCGTAGTCACGGCACCACGAGATCGGGTGGAACGCGCCATTGCCGTTCAGGCCCGCCTTGTAGGTCCACTCCTCGACCTGCGCGACCGTGTGGACCTTGCCCAGCGGGTTGGGGCTCCAGTTCATCCACCTGTCGGACCGCGTCGCGTTGAACGGCAGGCCCTTGTTCGCCGGGTGCTGGCGGTCGGTGAAGTCCACCGTGGCCTTCTGCACCTGGCTGTCCGGCGGAGGCCCGGCGTCGGGGCCGAACAGCCGCAGCTCGGCCAGCTGGACGAGTGGCTCACCGCTGTTCGCCGTGATGTTCAGGCGGTAGTACGCGTACGCGGTGGTGTTCTCGAACTTGTATTCCTTGGTCTGGAACCGCTGCGGGAACGTCTCACCGCTCCGCTTGTCCAGGTCCGTCCAGCTCTTCCCGTCCTGGGAGCCCTGCAGGGTCCAATCCTTCGGGTCACGGCCGGGGAAGTCGTTGGCCGAGGTCAGCGCGTAGTGCGCGATCGCCTTCGGCTGCTCCAGCTTCGCCGAGACCCAGCCGGTCGGGTTGAACGTCAGCCACTTGCTGTTGTTGTTCCCGTCGAACAGCTTCTCTTTGGTCTCGTTCGGCGGGTTGTCGCTGTTCGCCGCGATCTCCACGACCTTCTCGGCGGGCGGCAGACTGCCGGCGGGGCGGCTGCCGACCAGCTCCGTGAACCACGACGAGTCCGCCTGCGCGCGAACGGCGTCGTGGACGCCGACGAACCCGCCGCCGTCCCTGATGAAGGTCTGGAACGCGGCCTCCTGCGCGGCGTTCAGCGTCACGCCCTTGGCCGACAGGAACACCACGCCGCGGTAACGCGCGAGGTTGCCGGAGGTGAAGACGGCCGGGTCCTCGGACACCTCGACGGAGAAGCCGTTGTCCTCGCCCAGTTCCTTGATGGCCTCCGCGGCCTTGTCGACCGGATCGTCCTGTTGCTTGGCCGGACCATGGAACACCAGAACGGAGACCGGCTTGTCGGCGTCCTGCTGAGAAGAGGTGGAGTCGGCCTGCGCCTGCAGGGCGGGCAACGCCAGGGCGGATGCGGTCTGCGCCTGCGCGGCGGGGACCGTCGCCAGTCCCAGCGTCAGGGCGGCGGTGGACGCCGTGATCAGTGCACGGCGCCAGGCTGGTGGTCGAGGGTGTACGAGCAGGTCTCTGCGACCCATCGTTCGCTCCTTCGGGTTGGGGGGTTGGATCAGCACCTTGCGGAGGTCGCCCGGCCGGCCGTGGCGGCGGCCGGGCACGCGAATGCCGGAGGCCACGGGGTCTCACCGATCCCCTTTCTCCTTTCGCTTGCCGATCGGCCCCGGCCGGGGGTTCGGGGGAAGCCGCGCGATCACCGCGGCGCTCCCAGCGCGTGCGGCATCACCGTTCGTCGCACTGTCGCCGCGGGGGGCGCCGCGGGTGTCGTCACGCTGCCGGCGGGTGATCGCCGCGGAGCACGTCGCGGACGCCCGGCTGATCGCGTGCAGCGGCCGGCGGCCGTCCGTCGGACGGCGGCTGAGATGAGGGTTCGTCTTTCCGGGATCAGGGCGGGGAGACGTCATGCCGGCGACACCCGGCGGCGGTGCCGCCGGGGCGTGTTCCGGCATGTGTGAGCCGCAGGCCCGCCAGAGCGGAAGGGGGCGGGCCGTGCAGGGCGGATGTCGGCCGTGGGGGGTGTCGCCGAAGCACCGCTGAGCCTTTCGGGAGAGTCTCGGAGGGATGCGTGGGCCGGGTTGGTGATGCTCAAGACGCTGTGGAATGCGGCGATTCGGTTGCGTCAATTTGGTGGTTTGCGCTCAACGTAGCAGCCTCACAGCACTTCATCCAGACCCGTGACAAAGTTCTCTTGCTCACGACGTTACTTCTTGACATCTTGATAGAACTATCGCCTACTTCCATCAAAAGCTTTAAGCTACAGCGTCGAAAGCCTCGCTGGCTGGCTCCAACGGTCGATCCCGGCCGGGTCGCTCCCTCTAAGCGAGCCGGCATTGAGACCTCGCGCCGTTGCGACCGGCTTGCCACGGCCTGGATCATGAGCAGTTACCGCCTCACGGCTGCGAGGCGTCACGACCGGATTGGGGAACCATGACCGAGGTAGGTAGGGGTACGACGCGAGGCCTGTTCTCTCGGCGCGCCTTCGCCACCGCCGCGACGACCGTCGCGTTCGCCCCGCTGGTCGGGACGAGCCAGGCCAACGCGGCGTCGGGTGAGAAGGTCACGGGCGAGCCCGAGAACGGCGACGTCCGCCGCATCACCCTCTACGCCGAGAAGCTGCCGGACGGTCAGCTGGCTTAT
>NZ_JBDJAW010000091.1 GCF_039649665.1 Microbispora sp. ZYX-F-249
CGGATCATGCGCGCCTTACAACCACAGGTCAAGATCTACTTCGCATCTAGATGATCACTTGCCGTTATCTAGACGGCGACGCCCATTACCCTTCTCAACGCCCCACCAGGCACGTTTGAAGGCGAGAAAGAGATGACGCAGCGCTGCTCTGCGATTTACATCACATCGCCCAGTTGCTCTTGACGAAAAGGACCGAAATCGCTCTGCCATACTGCCGGCGCCGATGGCTTCAGGACCGCCACTCCAGCTCACCCCGGTGATAGTCATCAAGGGGGCGGCGAACCGTAGCGAGCCGGCGGTAGAGGGCAGCGGTCTCGGGATGGGGATCGCCGTCGGCGCTCACCTCGGCGACCGCCTTCAGGCAGGCCTTCCACGCCTCGTGGACGCGGCTCATGTTCCCCGCCTCGTACTCAGCTCGTATCAGGGCACGCCAGAGCTGCTCGGGGTAGGGGTCGGAGGCGAGACCTTGGCGGGCAGCTCGTGCGGAGCGGTCGGGGCGGCCGGCGTAGAGTTCGAGTTCGGCGAGCAGGTCGGCGGCGTCGACGATCTCGGCGCGGATGTTCTCGATCACCGGGGTTTCCAGCCACCAGTGGTAGCAGCCGTCCAGCACCGGTCCCCGCACGAGTGCGAGGGCTTCCCAAAGGTCGGTGGTGGAGTTGCGTTTGGCGCCGCAGTCAGCGAGTTCCTGAAATCGGGTCCAGTCCAGGGTGATGGCGTGGGTGCGGTAGACGTAGGCGGAGTCGCACAGGATGCGTGCCTGGCCGTCGGGGGCTTTGCCGAGTTTGCCGCGGGTGCGAGTGATGAGCTGGCGGAGCTGGTCGGAGGGTTTGGGGGTGTCGGGGTCGGGGCCCATCATGGCGGCGAGCTGGATGTTGCGGAGCCCGGTTGGCCCGGCCAAGGTCAGGGCGAGCACGAGTTCGGCCATCTTTGGCTGGAGGTCGGCGACGGTGCCGGTGATCTCCAGTGGTCCGAGGATGGACACCTGCACAGCGTCCTGTGCCTCATCGCGCTGTGACTCGGGCTCCGCCAACTCTGGGCGTGCGGGCTCAACCCCTGACTTTCGGTCTTCCTGCTGGTTGTCGACCGGTATCGAGGTCGACGGCGCGTTCGCGCCGCTCGCCGCCGGCAGCGGGCTCTCGCCTGTCAAGGCGTCATACGGCGGGGCGTCGGCGGCGACGTCGCTGGTGTCGGCGGCGACGGTGAACAGTTCCCCGAGCCGCTGGTAAGACTCTGTCGGCATCAGGTGCGGACGCACGGTCATGCCGGGCGGGGTGACGTTCAGCAGCGGGCCATGGTCGTCCTGCGACAGTGCGAACCGCGCGGGCACGACGGTGGCGTCTCCAGGCACAAGGGCGGCCAGGCCGCCGGGCAGCGCGGTGACGGTGTCGACCAGCCGGGCCAGCTGATCAGGTGACGGGGTATTCCTGCTGATCAGGAGGGTGAGGGTCCAGTCGCCGTCGGGGTCGTGCAGGCGCCGGTCGGCCACATCGGCCGCCCCGTCGGTGGTGGCGAGCCGTCTGCGGAGGTCGCGGGCTCGGTCGGCGAGCAGGCCGAGCGCTTCGGTCAGGTTCGTGCAGGATCGTATGCGTGCTCCGGCCGCCTCGAGTTCGGGGAAGCCGACGGCGAGCACGTCAAACCATGGCCCGTCGCCGGTGATGACTTCGGTGGCCGCGGTGGCGAGGAAGCGGTCGACCAGCTCAGCTGGGCCGGATGCGGTGGCGGTCTGCAGGCGTTCGAGGTTCACCAGGAGTGCGTGTCCGTCGTCGAGGTGTCCGGTGGTGAGCAGTGCGGGGAGCACGTCGCGGGAGCTGTCCGCGTGGGGTGCGTTGTTGAGGTCGAGGCGCCAGGTCGCCTTGGTCCGGCCCTGCGTGAACGGGGCGGGTGGCGTGCCGGCGGGCTGGGCCAACAGCAGTTCAACGGTGTCGGCGCTGACGCGTGCGCCGAGCACGGGCGGGAGGTGGCGGCCGGCGGCGGTGATGACGTCGCCGAGCGTGGCCAGGGCCTGGCGTCCGTGTGCGTGGGCGTCGGGTGCGGCCAGGCGGCGTAGTTCCTGCTCGGTGGCCAGGGTCTCAGGGTCGGCGGGCAGGGCGATGCGGCGGCCGCGGCGGCGTGCTTGGCGGAGGCGGGCGAGGGTGAGCAGGGAGCCGACGGCCACTCCCCCGGCGAACGCCGCCACGGGTGTGCTGGGGCCGCTGTCTTCCGCCTCGGCGCCGTCGGTGAGCACGATCGCGGTCGGTTCCGGTGCCGATGCGCGCGACTGCTGGGTCTGCGGCGTGTTCGCGGGCGGGGCAGCGTCTCGGCCGGCTGCCGGCCGCTCCCCCGTGTTCGGGGAGTTGTGCACGGCGGGAGGCTGGGGCGAGGAGGGGGCGCCGTCGTGTGGGCGGGAGAACTCCGGGGCGTCGCTCGGGTGGCCGGGGTGGCGATCGGTGATGGGGGGTTGTGGCCGGTCGAGGTCGGTCGCGGCGGCCGGCATGCGCAGCATCCAGCCGGGACGGATCACATCCGGTTGGGTGAACCGGGCGCCGTCGGTCATGACGCGGCCGGTGTTGAGAGCGGCGATTTCGGTGTAGCGGTCGCCGTCGCCGAGGTGGCGTTCGGCGATGGTCCACAGGCAGTCGCCGCGGCGCACCTGATAGGCCGCGTGCGTAAGCCGCAGCACCCGGGCGTGCGCCTGCCCGGACATGACCTGTGCTCTCGCCATGGTCGGCCGCCCCGAGGCCAGCGAGGCGTCAGCTCCGACGAAGCGCACGAAGTCATGCTCGGCGAGCGCGACAGAGGAGATGAGCTGAGCCGACGGCCATTGAGCGGAGCCGAGCCCCGGCAGGTGCGGGGAGGCGCGGCCGCGGATCCGGGCGGCGAACTCGACCAGGGTGCTGGCCACGAAGCTCGCCCACGCCGCCCAGCTGACCACCTTAACCACGGCCAGGAAGAGGGTGCCGTCGTCGCGGTGGCTCAGCGCGTGACCGACCTCGCCCAGGCTGGGCAGATGGGCGGGTAGGGGGATCCGGCCAGTGCGTACAGCGCGAGCGGTACGCCGGCGATGAGCGCGGTCAAGACGGCGGCGGCCAGCAGCGCCCGCAGCCCGTCCAGCAGGCGGAACCTGGTCATCGGAGTTTTCCCTCCACGCCGGGGACGAGGCGGGCGGTGGCCGTTCCGGTCACCGCGATGTCGTTGATGCCGATCAGGGCCAGGAACAGGGTGGGTTCGCTCACCCGTACGCGAACCTGGATGGCGCGGGCGCCTACCAGTGCGGCGGTCCCGGTGTGGCCGGTGGCGGTGAGGTAGGAGCGTGCGGCGCGCAGGGCGGCGGCCTGGTCGACGACGTAGCGGCCGTCGGTGTAGGCGGCGCGCCGGTCGACATATCCGGCGCCGGCCCTCGCTGCTTCTTCCGCGATGTTGTAGGCCTCGCGGCCGGCGCGGAGCTTGGCGGTGCCGTCCCACAGGAATCCGGCGAGCAGCAACTTCAGCGGGAAGACCGCTACGGCGGTGAACAGCGTGACCGACCCGCGGTCGCGTGTCCTGGTCATGCCGCCTCCGCTGCCGCATGCTCGTGGTGGGCTGTTCGCCTGGGCGAGGCGCTGGTGGGCGGAGGAACGGTGGCTCAGTCGGCGTCAGCGTCCACGCCGCCGCTCGCTACGGCCCAGCCGCCGACCGCCCCGGCCTTGTCACGTGGGGCGCTCATCGTGTTCGTTACGTCCGGCATGCTGGCTGCATGACGCGCTGGTTCCGCGCCTATTGGGATGACGAGGACGTGTGGTTCTATTTCGAGGTCGATGCTGACGGCTGGGTGAGCCGCCAGGTCGAGCTCCGCGGACCGGACGGCATACCCATCGCTGCTGCGTCCTTGACGGAATGGCAGCAGGCTCAGGCAGCGGGGCAGCTCGGCCAGTACGAGGCGACCTACGGCCTGACCGCCGAGGGCCCTGTGCAGGAGTGGGACGAATACGAGCCCATCGCGCTGACCGCGGCCGAGTTCGAAGAGGTCTGGAACCGGGCCCGCCGGCACCTCCGCAGCGATCGCTGAGCTGCCGCACTCCGGCAGGCGGCTCGTTCCGGTCCGCCAGCCCATGCCGTCACACATGGCCGCCTCCCGTCTCGGCACGCTCGTCGCCGGCTGAGGAACCGTCAGGAGCCGCGAACCTCAGAGCTCTCCCCCGGTAAGGGTCGATGGGAGAGGCGAACGACGCGCGGACCGTCTTGTCGCCGGGGAGCCCGGGCAGCAGGTCGCCGAGCCGGAGGGTGCAGGTCACGCGGGCGACGACCTGAGCAGGGGTGCCGACCTGGCGGGAGAAACCGCTGGTGTCCACCGCGACCGAGGGTCCGCAGCGCAGGCCCTCGCGGCGCAGCGCGGCGGCGGCGCTGGTTGTGGCGGCGCGCCGGGCATGGGCGGGGTCGCGGGCGATGGAGGCTTGCCGGGCGGCGTCGCGGGCGGCCGACTCGACCGCGCTGTAGGCGGTGGCGATGCGGCCGGTGAGGACGACCAGGGCGATGAGCGCGAGTAGTGCGGGGGCGAGGACCACCAGCTCCAGCGTCGCGCTCCCTCGCTCGCCGTCCCGCGGCGCACGTGGCCGGCTCATGGGCGGTCCGCGGGGATGAAGCGTTCTGCCGAGGCGCGGGAGACCTCCGAAACCGTCCACTGGCCGATAGGCAGGAAGGACGGCGCCCGGCCGGTGACGATCACTCCGACGGTGCCGGTGTCGCCGCCCGCCCAGGCGGTGGGGTGGGTGAGGAAGGCGCCGCCGACGCGGGTGGCGAAGCGGATGGCCAGCCGGTAGATCTGGGGGAAGGTCAGTAGCAGCAGGAAGGCCGCGCCGAGCAGGGCGATGGGGATGACCATGGCGGTGGTGCGGCCGTTTGCTTCGGCTCTGGCAGCAGCCAGAGCCTGGCCGCGCATGGAGGCGGCCTTGCTGATGAGGGTGTCCAGGACGCGGGCGCCTTCCTGCCCGGCGAGGGCGGCGACGTCGGCCAGGTCGGTGCGTTGATGCCGACCTGCCGGCCCAGCCGGGCCAGGCCCTCCCAGGCGGGCCGCTGGTTGCGGCGGGCCTGCTCGAGTACGGCGCTGATGCGGGCGAAGGCCCAGCCGTCGCTGACCGAGGCGGCCTTTTCCAGGGCGTCGACGGGTCCGGCACCGGCGCTGCGTTCCAGGGCCACCAGGTCGAGGTAGCCGGTGATGGCGTGCCGGAAGTCGGCCCGCCTGCGGGCGGCCTCGGACCGCACGGTCAGGTCGGGGGCGAAGAACAGCGCCACCCCGCCAAGTAGGTACGCGCCGGCGGGCAGTGCCACCCCGGGCGTGCCGCCCATAACTGTCATCAGCGCGGACACGGCCGCGGGGAGCAGCAGGCCGAGTACGGCCAGGCCGAGCTTGACGGCGAGGAAGCGTTCGACCGGGCGGCCGAGCAGGGCCAGGTCGGCGGTGCGGGCACGGCAGCGACCCCAGGTGGGTGGCCATGAGGCGGCCGAGCCGCTGGACCAGGTCGCCGCTGGTGCCCCGAACGTCGTACCCTTCCCGGCAACCCGGATCGAACGCCGACAAGCCGTCGCAGGCCTCCTGAACGAGTACCACCGTGCAAGTTGAACACTGAGCAAACCCCAGCTCACAGGCTGTGCAGCCATTCTGAAGCGGTACGGGCGTCACGGGCGCCCGCGGTGCCCGACGTGAGCAAGCGCCGGTATGGCCGGCGCCGCCGAAAGATCTGATCAAGCGGCTCTTAAGCCGCCGTCAAGGTTCGTCAGTCCGGATGAAAGTGCCCTGCCGTACATAAGAGGTGCCTCACTACACGACTGTGAAAGGAAACCCGATGCGCCGCGCAACACTCACCGCTCTGACCGGCGTCACGATTCTGGCGGCGGGGCTCGTTCCTCTCACGGCGACACCCGCCAATGCCATGCCCGCCGGATGGTTCCATCTCCGGGGCACCACGAAGGACAAGACCGCCCCCTTCGCCCTTCGCTCAATGGACGTGCAATGGGCCCCAGACGGCAAGATCAATGGAATCGTTCGGTTGAACGCGAGCGGGTTCGCCAAAGATTCGCAGCTCTGGAAGGTGAGGTTTCCCAGAACTGGCAAAATAGGCGAGGTCAAACTGGAGAACAAACTGACGGGACAATGCATCGCATTTGGCGGCGTGTCCTCGCCGGACGGCGGTAATGCAGTGGTTCTCGGGTCGTGCAGTGGCAACACCGTTTGGATGGCCGTCCCGATGGGTGTCAACAAGTACGTCTTCCGCTCCCGCGCCTACTACCCCGATCACCCGTTCTGCCTGAGTAAAAGCACGGTGGGCAGCCCGGAGTTCCTCAGACTCAAGATCTGCAGCGACAACCGCTTCACTCCTGAGATGGTCTGGGAAGCGTACAGCGGGGGGTAGAAACGACACGGCACGGAATACCGCTCGCAGCGGCCCGCCGTCGCATCGTCCGAGGCCGGGCGCCTGGCCGGTGCGGGACACGCACGCCGCAACCCGCCGACCCCTCGGTCCCCGAAATCGGCGACGAACTCGCCACGGCCCGCGCGCTTGCCGACATGACGGACAAGCTCCTGGTCATCACGTCCAAGGACATCGCCCAGGTCGCCCCGCCCGCTGAGCGGAACAGTCTGTGGTAGCCGGCAGCCGCGCCATTGTCCGGGAGCGCGGGTCCGGCCTGCCTGGATCACGGGCCCATGTTGCACTCCGCCAGTGATCATGTTGTGTACCTTTCTTAAGGGCCACGCCTCCGGCGTACACCTTCCGCTGCGGAGACTGACGCTCTTGTCGATCTCGCGACCACGCTGGGACTGTACCGAGCCGACCTGGACCGGCTGCACCGTCACTATCTCACCGCGATCGCCCGGGCCGCCCTGGCCGACGGCGTGGTGGCTGAGGCCGAGCGCCAGGAGCTCAACCCCGTCGCCACCCTGCTCCATCTGCCGCTCGAAGCCGTCGAGGACGCCCGGACTGTTGCGGCCAGAACTCCCAGCGCCCGACGAGCCGGTTCGAACTGCCGCCGGGTGCTCTCGTCGTCTTCACCGGCGACGGAAAGGCCCGTAAGGCTCGCGCATACGGGATTCCTATCGTGACTCCTGACGCCTTACGCCCAGATGCTTGGGTGAGCACGATAGCGAACGCCTTTACGTCGTAGATCTAAATCGCCCCTGGTTGTGAGCTACCCGTCGAACATTCGCGTCCCGGACTGACGTCGGTGAGCCGGAACACGCGACAGCCTGCGGCAATGCCGGGCAGCGGGGTGTCGGCAACTGACGGCTCGTCCGAGCGGCAAACGAGCAACGAGAAACAGAAAAGCCGTGATCACCCTCGCGTGATCACGGCTCCGGCCTGCTAGAACAGTGTCGGGACGGCG
>NZ_JBDJAW010000092.1 GCF_039649665.1 Microbispora sp. ZYX-F-249
ACCGGGGTCGATTCCCCGCGTCTGGCCCGGGACCTGGCCACGCTGGTCGGGCAGCATGACGTTCCGGTCAGGAGCCTGTCCTACGGCGAGCGCCACGCCGGCGAGCAGATCAGCCTGCGCCGCCAGGACATCCTCGAGCCCGCCGCGATCCGCGCGCTCGAACCGGGCACCGCCCTGCTGCTGGCCACCGGCGTCCGACCGGCGCTGCTGAAGCTCCGCCCCTGGTACACCGGCCCCCACGGTGCCGACATCGCCGCCGCCCGCGACCGGGCCGTCGCCCTCATCACCGTGGGAGCGGCACGGCCCACGAGACGGGCGCCGCCGCGGCACGGCGCGGCCGCGGTGCCAATCGGCGACATCCGTACCCGGAGCTGACCGGCGCGGGGGAGACCTACGACGGCGGGGAGGACAGGCGGTGAGCACCGAGCCGGAGCCCGAGGAGTCGCCCGGTGAGGAGCCGCAGCCGGTGTTCGCGACGCTGGAGGACTGGGTGAGCGAGCGGTTCCTGCCGATGTACCGGCGCACGCTGGGCGGGGAGTTCCGCTGGTGCGCCGAGTGGTGGCGCCATGCCGAGGCGATCTCGCGCCTGACCACATTGTGGCACCTGTGGGAGACGCTGCGGCTCAAGCCCGGCACCGGGATGGCCGAGTGGTACGGCCACCTCGACCATCACCTGCCGATCCTGCTCGGCGGGCGGCCCGTTCTACCAGTGCACCGAGGCCGAACACCTGGAACCCCACCAGGCTCGAGCCGTACCGGCGCCGTCGTGGTGGTGGACGGGCCTGGCAGCCCCGAACGTGGCCGGTGCCCCCCTCGACGCCTGATGTGCACATCTCCGCCTATCCACAGAACCCCGTTCGGCCCCGCCGACAGCAGCGGCCGACGCGAGCATCGAGCCCCGCCGGAAGGAAGAAAGCGTTTTGATCTCCGTCACCGACGCCTACGGCGCCCTGCGCGAGCGGCGCGACGCCGACCGCGCCGCCTCCGTCGTCTCGGTCGCCGCGGCGGTCGACGCGTTCACCGCACTCGCCGTCGGCATGAGTGCCGGGGAACACCAGGGTCCGCCGGAGCTGTATGCCACCTTCGCCCTCGCCCAGCAGGAGGCGCTCGAGGGCATGGCCGCGCTCGGCACGCAGCTCGGCGAGGTCGACGCCTCCGGCGCCGTACCCGACCTGAACGAAGCCGCCGGGCTCGGCGGCCTGCTGTGCGAGGTGCTCGTGGCCCATGGAGAGCACAGCGTCGACCCCATCCGGCGGCTTGCCGTGCTCAACGCCGCCGCCCACGCGGGGCGGATCCGGGACCTGCTCGCCTGATGGACACCACCTTCGGAGATCTCCTGGACGGCGCCTGGACACACCTGGGCGGCGCCACCATGCACGCCCACCCGCAACTGACCGGCGACATCACCGCGGCGGCCAAAGACGCTTGCCGTTCGCTGACCGCCAGACTCGCGCGGTGCGTCGAGGACTTCGCCCGCGCCGACGGCATCGCGCAACCCATCCACGAGGCGTCCCGGCTGCTGACCCGCCTCGGGCCCACCTCGGCGGCGGCAGCCGCCCATCCGCTCGCGCTGCACCTGCGCGCGGCGTCGGCCAGCTGGGGCGCCGCCGGTGACATGCTGGCCACGCACTTCACCCGGCGCGGGGATGCCCCTCGTTCCGACTGGGCCGCCGTCATCAGCGACGAGCAGGTCCGCGACGGCCTGCTGAGCGAGGTCGCCGACCACGCGCTCGCCCTGGTGGCCGTCATGGACCGCTCGGGCCTGACCCGCGACCCGGACACGCAGACCGCCTGCTCGCTGCTGCGCTCGTCCGCGCTCCGCTGCGCCTCCCGGACAGGAGACGGCGCCTCCTTGCGTGCGGTGCCGCTCAACGAGCCCCCGTGGCCGCCGCAACCGGTCCCCCTGCAGGCCCAAACTCCGCAGGAGCTGTCCGCCGGCATCGTCGCCGGCAGCGATGCCCTCCGCGCACTCTGCCATCGCCCCCAGGAGTTCAGCCCACGGCAGTGGCAGCGCACCGCCCTGGCCGCGTCGATCATCACCGACATCGCGGGCAAGACGCTCACCCAGCTCACCCGCCGCTGCCACGAACTCAACCCCGACCGGCAGCAAAGGCTCGGCAAGGCGCTGCAGCAGGCGACCAATGTCGTCCAGCGGGCCAACACCGAGTGGACGGGCGTGCGCCAGGCCTGGCACGGACAGGCCGCGGCGGGCCCGATGTCCGGATCGGTCCGCGAGCAGCACCTGGATCAGATGACCGTGCGCCTCGGCCGGCTGCTGTACGACAACCCGACGTGGACCCCGGCCCGACGAGACACCGCACCGCTCAAAGCGCCCGCGGTGATCGCCCCCGGCGCCGCCGACATGGTCCCGACCGCCCGGGCGGTCCTGCACGCCTTCGAAGGGCTGACCATCGTGGCCGAACGGGACCGACTGGACGTACGGCGAGCACTGCGCGTCGATGCCGGGCAGCCCGGCAGAGACCACCTGCTGACCGCCTATGAGCAGCTCGGCAGCCCGAAGGTCAGGGCATCACGAGCGCTCAGCGAGGCGATCCTGCTGGCCGCCCCCGCCGAGCAGCGCGACGAGCTGTGGCAGGACATCCGCATCCTGGAGCTGCGCCGCAGCGGCACCCTCGACAGCGGTGCGTCCGACCGGGCAGCAACGCTACGCAGGCTGAAGGCGATGACCACCGGCACCGATGGATACAACTCCCGCCCCGACCTCTCCGCCGCCTCACAGGTGGGGATAGTGCCAGCGCCCTCACCGGCCTCTCCGCCATCCCTGCGCCGGGGCGGTCGATTCAGGTAGACCATCGAGAAGGTGCACCGCTCGAGCCGTCGTCGACGGCGCGAGACACAGCGCGCCGAGGATGCCGGGAGCGGTGTCGACGACGCGTGAAAAAACTGGATCAGGCACACTTTCCGTGATCGGACCTCGGCTGAGCTGATCACGGTTCAGGCGTTCTAGCAAGTAGGTCACCTCCCGGCGGCGACGATCTGCGGCGTGTTGATCAGTGAGATGGTCGCGATCCTGTTCCCCCACCTGGCCCGCGTGTGCATTGACCAGGTGTTTCGTGCGGGAACGACGGTGCGGATCCGGGCCAGGACCGGCACCATGGAGGCCGCGTGCCCGGACTGCGGGACTCGGTCGTGGCGCAGGCACAGTCACTACGAACGGCGGTTGTCCGACACCGCAGCCGGCGGCCAGGAACTACTCATCCACCTGCGGGTACACCGATTCTTCTGCCGTAATACCACCTGCGCGAGGGCGACGTTCGCCGAGCAGATTCCCGGCCTGACAGTGCGATACGGCCGCCGCAGCGTCCCGGCGGCCAGGGCGTTGCGGGCGATTGCGCTGGCGCTGGGCGGTCGCGCCGGGGCCCGGCTCAGCCTGCGCCTGGCCACCGCAGTGAGCCGGACGACGCTGATCAGATTGATTCGCGGCCTGCCCGAGCCGCCCCTCGCGGCGGGTCCACGGGTGCTGGGCGTGGACGACTTCGCCTACTGGCGGGGCCACTCCTACGGCACCATCCTGATCGACATCTCCACCAGCACGGTGGTCGACGTGCTGCCCGACCGGACAGCCGACACCCTCGCAGCCTGGCTGCACGCTCACCCCGGCGTCGAGATCGTGTGCCGGGACCGGGCCAGCGCCTATGCCGAGGGCGCCGCCCGTGGCGCACCGCAGGCGATCCAGGTGGCGGATCGCTGGCACCTGTGGAGGAACCTCGGCGAGGCCGTCGAACGCACCCTCACCCGGCACCGCCATCACCTGCCGTCCCTGGTCCCCGCGCTCAGCGCTCAGCCCGCACCTGCTCCGCCTGCGCAGGCGCCCACCCGACCTCGGATACCTGCTGACCGCAACGACCGGATCGCTGTTCGCACCCGGGAACGGCATGCCGTCGTTCACGCTCTGCTGAAGCAAGGCCATGGCGTCCGGGAGATCACCCGGCGGCTGAACCTCGGCCGCAACACCGTCCGGCGCTTCGCCCGCGCCGGCAACCCTGAAGACCTGCTGGTGCATACCGGCACCGGCCAGCGGCCCAAGGCGTTGGACGCTTATGACGACTACCTGCGCAAGCGATGGGCGGAGGGATGCACCAACGCCGACCTCCTCTGCCACGAACTGCGGAATCTCGGTTACCGCGGCAGCAGCACCGCCGTCCGCCAATACGTCCGCCCCTGGCGAGCCGGCCTACCACCCACCCCGGCTTCGCTCCGCCCGCCCACGGTCCGGCAGGCCACCGGCTGGTTCCTGCGCAACCCCGCCCACCTCGAACTCGGCGAGCAACACCACCTCGACACACTCATCGCCTTATCTCCCCAGCTGGCAGCCCTCCGGGTTCACGTGCGTGAGTTCGCCGACATGATGATGAACCGCCGCGGCCGGGACCTGGAGGCATGGATCAACGCGGTACTCCGCGACGACCTGCCTGACCTGCGCTCCTTCGTCACCGGGGTACGCCGCGACCAAGACGCCGTCACCGCCGGCCTCACCCTGCCCTACAGCTCCGGACCCGTCGAAGGGCACGTCAACCGGACCAAGATGCTCAAGCGGCAGATGTACGGCCGCGCCAACCCCGACCTCCTGCGCAAACGCCTCCTGCTGGCCGACTGACCAGGGTCCGATCACGAAAAGTGTGCCTGATCCAGAATTCGAGCGTCGTTGACAAGCTGCCGGTCGGGGAGACACAGTCGATGCCTGACCCCCTCTTCCGCCCAGGTTGCGGAGGATGGCCGGCGGCTGTTGGCCCGCGCCGGCGCTGCTTACCCCGACTCAATACGACGGCGCAGCAGGAGTCCGGCGCCGGCGGCACAAGCGATCACAAGGCCGGTAAGCACGTACATCCGCCCGTCCGGCCCGGCCTCGCCCCCACCTCCGGTCGCAGCCCCACCCGCCGGGGTCGCGTCCACATCCCCGGCCGCCGGGATCTCCTCGTCAAGGTCAGCATCGCCCGATGCAAAAGCCGTCACCGTGGTCGTGAGGGTCCGGGTCGGCTTCGGGCTCGTGGTGGCCGCGTCCGGAGTGGGAGAGGTGCTCGCCTGACTGCCCTGGGCGACGGTCAGGGTGTAGGGGGTCAGGGCGCCCGCGTTCCGCACCTCGCACTCGATCAGCGGCGAGGTGGGCGAGGATCCGACATTGATGGCAGCCGGTCGCACCGACGCTTCGCCCGCCCTGGACGAGGTCGTCTTCATGCTGACTGCGGTCTGCGGCAGCGGGATGGTCTGTCCGGCGGTGATACTCAAGGGCTCGCTCACGCCGGTGGCGGATGTCAGGCCCTCGATCCCGGTGAGAGCCGCGTATGCGTACAACTTGACGCCGCCGGGCAGTCCGGCGGCGGGCACCCGCAGTTCGCTGCCGGTGACATACGTTCCCCGCCAGCCGATGGACATCTGCTGCCCTGCGGTGGCGTTGTCCGGCATGGTCAGCTCGACGTTGATCCGGACGTCCTGCGTCTCGGCCGCCTCATCGGTGCCACACTCGTACTTCACGACCTCCGAGACCACGCGCAGGCCACGGTCGCTGCTGGGCAGGGCGGCGTGAGCCGGCTGCCACATCAGCGTCAGGCAGCTCGCGACGACGACTGACACCACGGAGGGGATACGCAACGCCGACTCCTGCTATGACGTAGGGGCCAACAGGAGACGTGGCAGGGGAAAGATCGGTTGTCAGCCGTTCGCCTCCGGATAGATCTTCTTCCAGTTCATCCCGCCGCTGCGGAGGCATCGCGGCCGAGCCGCCGCAGAGGACCTTCGAGCTTGGCGCGCTTCTCCCCGGCCGGGGCGGACTGTTTTCCGGGTCGAGGACTCACTGCTCACCGCGCCCGGGGCCCGCGCACCGGTCGCGCCTCGATCAGGGCCGGTCACAGGGCGAGCAACGCCTCGGCATGAGTCTCGGCGGTGCGGACGTCGCGTGGGCGGAGCCTGTCCCGTAAGACAGGCCGGTATCCCCCGTATGAGAGTGCGGCGCGAACGCGGTCGTCTGTCTGCTGATTCCAATCGAGGAAAGGAATAAGGGAGATGCTCGGTCGGCGGACAGTGGTCCTGGCAGCGCTGGTCGCGGCTTCGCTCCTCGCGGGGGCCTCGGAAGCCTCTGCAGGCGTGGAGTCGTGGAAAGCGCGGCTCATGAACGGCAACGGCTCAGTCGAGATCAGCGCGGACCGCAAGGACATCATGGTTTGCGGCCTGGAGGCCGACAAGGATTTCGTGGGCGCCGAGTACGAGACGACATACGGCAGAACCATCAACATCCGGGCGGGCCCGGGCCGGCAGTGCGTCAGCGACTCGGTCTTCTTCGGCCGCATCCGATCGGTGATGCTCTGCCACGGCCCCGACGTCAACCCCGAGGGAGGCTCGTTCAGGTGGTGCGACCCCCGCACCACCTTCTGACGCCGCTGCACTGCGACAGCCGTACCGCCCACGGTCGCGCTGACAGAGATCCGATTCCACGGTGGGCTCGTGCCTTGCTCCCCTGCCCGCGATGTGGTGTGCGACGACGGGGGAGGTTTCGCGTCCGCCAGCCAGAGGCGGAGGCCGTATTTCCAGCCGCATTGGGAACTACAGGAAGAGCTCCGTACCGACGGCGCCGCGGTTCCCTGGCGAGCATGCGGACGCACACGTGCTGCTCGACGGCCTCTCATGCCTGCACCTTCTGTATGGGGGAGGGCGCCGAGCGGGGATGGTCCTTGTCCTTGCCGGCGAGGAGCACCAGGGCGAGGGCGGACATCGCGGCGACGGAGGCGAGCGTGATCCAATATCCCGGGAGCAGAACCTGTCCCTCCACCGGGAAGGCGGCCATGACCACGAGCAGGATCCACCCGCCCAGCCGGAGGGGTAGATTGTCGGCGATCACCACATCTAACGGCAGGTCCCACAACGCCGGCAGGGCACCGGGGCAGAGAGCGACGGCAAGGTATGCGACGGCGATGCCGGCTCCCGCCGCCGCTGTCCGCGTGAACCACAGGCGGTAGAGC
>NZ_JBDJAW010000093.1 GCF_039649665.1 Microbispora sp. ZYX-F-249
TCACCGCGGTCGGCGCGAACAAGTGCCTGGACGTGTCGAACTACGGCACGGCCAACGGCAGCAAGGTGCACATCTGGACCTGCCACGGCGGCACCAACCAGAAGTGGACCCGCGTCTGAGGTTCCTTCCCACCTCACGCGACCGACCCCGGCGTGGCCCCTGCGGCGTGCGCCGGGGTCGGCCGTACGCGCCGCGTCCGCCGGGCGTCCCCGGTCCGCCGGTCAGCGCGCGGGTGCGGGCCCGGTCGTCCCGCGCAGGGAGATGGGCGGGGACACGAGGGCCCCGCGATGAGGCGCGGCGGGGTCGGAGATCTGCCGGATGAGCAGGTCGACGGCCTGGGCGCCGAGCTCGTCGGCGGGCACGTCGGCGGCGGTGAGCGGCGGATGCAGGTTCTCGGCCCAGTGCCGGCCCGCCACGCCCGCGATGGAGAAGTCACGGGGCACGGTCAGGCCCGCGCGCTCGATCGCGCGGTACATGCCGGGCATGGCCGTCTCGTTGATGGTCGCGATGGCGGTGAGATCGGGGTGGTCGGCGAGGAGCCGCGCGACGCAGGACACCCCGGCGCGGGCGTCGTCGGCGCAGCACGTCCGCACGCCCTCCAGGCCGCGTTCCGCCACAGCCTGGTCGAAGCCGGCCTGAGCCCGGTGGGCCGGGCCGTATCCGGCGGCCATCAGCTCGGTGGAGCGGTTGACCAGGGCGATGCGACGATGGCCGAGGTCGGCCAGGTGGTGCACACATTGGGAGATGAGCGTCTCGTAGTCGATGTCCACCCAGGACATCTCGTCGGGACGGCTGGTGCGGCCGATGCCGACGAACGGCAGGCCGCTCTGCCGCAGGCGGGTGACCCGGTCGTCCTCCAGCCGGATCTCCATGAGGATCACGCCGTCGACGCGCCTGCCGCCGACCACCCGCTCGAATGAGCGGTCGTGCTCGCCCCCCGATGGCGACAGCAGGACGTCGAGGTCGGCGCGCGCGGCGGCGTCCACGACGCTGGCGACGAAGCCGAGCTGCATCTCGGTGAGGCGCTGGCTGGCCGGGGGGATGACCAGGCCGATCGTGCGGGTCCTGCCCTCCTTGAGCGCCTTCGCGGTGGCGTTGGGACGGTAGCCCAGCTCGTCGATGACCGCCTGGATGCGACGCCGGGTGTTCTCCGACACCGGGCGCTTGCCGCTCAGAGCGTAGGAGACGGTGCTGCGCGACACGCCCGACCGTTTGGCGATCTCCCCGATGTTCATCCAACTCCTCAACCGCTCGTCCCCGGCCCCATCATCGTAGGTCGAATCGATAGAGCCGACGAACCCCGCTGTATCCGCAGGACCCCATTGACGTACGCGATGAGCGGGCCTATGTTCATGCGAACCGATTCGATAGTACAACCCAGCCGCAGACGCAGCGGAGGTCAGATCATGGGATCAGCGGCAACGGGCCGGCGGGCGGCCGGTCTGGGTCTGGTGGCGCTGGCGGCCGCGGGCGGTCTCGTCGCGTGCTCCTCGTCGTCCGGGGGGTCGTCCGGCGGGTCGTCCGGGGGCGATGCCACGACGGAGGCGAGCGGGGCCGCCGGCGGCGGGACCTACACGATCTGGGACCCGTACCCGCAGCACGACAAGGGCTCCGAGTGGGTGAAACTGCTGGATACGTGCGGCGCCCAGGCGGGGGTGACGGTCGAGCGCACCGCCTACGACACCACCGACCTGACGAACAAGACCCTGCTGGCCGCGCAGCAGGGCAACGCGCCCGACGTGCTCGTCGTCGACAATCCGGTGGTCTCCACGCTGGCCGAGGCGGGGGTGCTGACGACGACGGAGGAGAACAGGCTCGACACCTCGGCCGTCGCGCCGAACCTGCTCGCGGCGGGGCAGATCGGCGGCAAGACGTACGGCGTGCCGATCGGGGCCAACACGCTGGCCCTCTTCTACAACAAGGACGTGCTGAAGAAGGCCGGCGTGGACATCGACTCGGTGCGGGACTGGGCCTCGCTCACCGCCGCGCTGGAGAAGGTCAAGGCGGCCGGCGAGAAGGGCATCACGTTCTCGGCGATCGGCACCGAGGAGGGCAGCTTCCAGTTCCTGCCCTGGTTCTGGGGGTCCGGCGCGCGGCTCACCACGCTCGACTCGCCCGAGGGCGTCTCGGCGGTGGCGTTGTGGGCCGACTGGCTGAAGAAGGGGTACGCCCCCAACTCGGTCATCAACAACACGCAGACCACGAGCTGGCAGGAGTTCGCGACCGGTGATTTCGCCTTCGCGGAGAACGGGACCTGGCAGCTGGCCGCCGCCGAGAAGGCCGGCTTCCCCTACGGCATCATCCCGATCCCCGGCAAGAACGGCGGGACGGCTCCCGCGCCGACCGGCGGCGAGTTCGTCGGCATCCCCGTGCAGCAGGACTCCGGGCGCTACGCCACCTCGCGGAAGCTGGTGACCTGCCTGACCGACACGGACAACTCCCTGACCACGACCACCGCCCTGTCGTACGTCGCGCCGACGGAGCAGGTGCAGGCCAAGCAGGTCGCCGAGAACCCGGGCCTGGCGGTCTGGGTGGAGGCGGTCAAGGCCGCCAAGGGCCGCACCAGCGACGATCTGGGCACCAAGTATCCGAAGATCTCCGAGCCGATGTGGGGCGCGGTGCAGGCGGCGCTGAGCGGGTCGAAGAGCCCCCAGCAGGCGATGACCGACGCGCAGGCCGCGGCCGCGAGCGCCACGCAGTAGCAGCGGCGCGTGCGGCGGGGGAGGGGTCCGGGGGCGACGGCGTCCCGGACGCCGCATCCGGCGCCGGACGCCCGCCGGACGAGGGGGACGGGATTGGATCACGCGACACACGCATCGGTCGCGCCGCCGCCGGCAGCGGGAGGGAGACCGGATCCGGCCCGCCCGCGCGCCGGCGGCAGGTGGGAGGCGCTCCGCCGCGCCGCGGCCGGTCAGTGGGCGGCCTGGGCCTTCCTGGCCCCGGTCGTCGTCTACCTGCTGGTGTTCTACGCCTATCCGCTGTACCGCAACGTCGAGCTGAGCCTGCGCGACTACACCGTGCGCTCGTTCGTCCGGGGCGACGCGCCCTTCACCGGAGTGGCCAACTACGCCGACGTCCTCGGCGACCCCGCGTTCGGTCCCGCGTTGTGGCACACGGTGGTGTTCACGCTGGCGTCCCTGGTCTTCCAATTCACCATCGGGCTCGCCCTGGCCGTGTTCTTCGTCAGGAACTTCCCGCTGTCGGCCACGTTGCGGGCCCTGTTCCTGGTGCCGTGGCTGCTGCCGCTGATCGTGTCGTCCTCGACGTGGTCGTGGATGCTCAACAGCGAGTCCGGTGTCGTCAACGCGGCGCTCGCCGCCCTCGGCGCCGAGCCCGTCCACTGGCTGACCTCGCCGGACTGGTCGTTGTGGTCGGTGATCATCGCCAACGTCTGGATCGGCATCCCCTTCAACCTGGTCGTCCTCTACTCGGGCCTCCAGGCGATCGATCCCGCCGTGTACGAGGCCGCCGAGCTGGACGGCGCGACCGGCTGGCGGAAGTTCCGGCACATCACCTTCCCGCTGCTGCGGCCGGTCTCGGCGATCACGCTGCTGCTCGGGCTGGTCTACACGCTGAAGGTGTTCGACATCATCTGGATCATGACGAGGGGCGGGCCGAGCGGCTCCTCCACCACGTTCGCCACCTGGTCGTACCGGCTGGGGTTCGGCAACCTGCTGCCGGAGTTCGGCCGCGGCGCCGCGGTCGGCAACCTGCTGATCGTGGCGGCCCTGGTCTTCGGACTGATCTACATACGCGTCCAGCGACGGCAGGCCCTCGCGTGAACGGGCGGGCACGGCGCGGCCCCCGCACACGGGCGGCCGGGCGGGAGGGCGTCATGAGGGCCACGCGCGGCCGGTGGAGGACCGCGGCCGGGCTGGTGCTGACCGGCGTGATGCTCTTCCCGGTCTACTGGATGGTCAACGTCTCCTTCACCCGCGAACAGGACATGCGCAGGAGCCCGCCCTCGCTGCTCCCCTTGCACGGCACGCTGGACGGCTACCGGTCGGTGCTCGACCGGCAGCTGCCGTACCTGGGGGTCAGCCTGATCGTGGGGTTGGGCACGGTCGCCCTGACCCTGCTGGTCGCGACGCCGGCCGGCTACGCGCTGGCGAAGCTGCGCCCGAGAGGCGGCGGGCTGCTGAGCTTCCTGCTGCTGATCGCGCAGATGATCCCGGGGATCATCATGGCGATGGGGTTCTACGCCGTCTTCCTCAACGTGGGCGTCCTCAACACGATCCCCGGGCTGATCGTGGCGGACTCCACTCTGGCGGTGCCGTTCGCGGTGCTGATCTTCACGGCGTTCATGTCCGGCATCCCGGAGGAGCTGCTGCAGGCGGCCCGGGTGGACGGCGCGGGCACGCTGCGGACGTTCTGGTCGGTGGTGCTGCCGGTCAGCCGCAACTCGGTCATCACGGTGTCGCTGTTCGCGTTCCTGTGGGCGTGGTCGGACTTCGTCTTCGCCTCCACACTCGATCAGGGCGGCGCCCACCAGCCGATCACGCTCGGCATCTACCACTACATCGGCAACAACAACCAGCAGTGGAACGCCATCATGGCCACCGCCGTGATCGCCTCCATCCCCGCCGCCGTGCTGCTCGTCATCGCCCAGCGGTACGTCGCCGCGGGCGTCACCTCGGGTGCGGTTAAGCACTAGCCAGAAGGGACCCTTCTTTCATGACCGTCGCCGCAGGCCCGGTTTTCTCCCCCCGGGAGATCCCGTTCAGCTTCCGCGGATCGTGGTTCGGCTTCTCCCCGGTGATCGCGGAGAACACCTACGCCCCCGACGTCCATCTGGTGTCGCACCAGACCGGCATGCATCCGGTCCTGCGGTTGATCCCCACCGCCGGCGGAGTCCGCGCCGAGACGACCCTGTCCGCGACCCCGCACGAGCTCACCTGGACCTGCGACGACGGGCGGATCGGCCTCGCCTACGAGACCCCCGACACCGTACGCGTGCGCGGTGAGGGCCTGGGGCTCCACCTGGTGGCGGCCGATCCGGTGTTGACGCCGTTCAGCGGCCCGTACTTCTACGCGGATCCCGGCGACGGCTCGTGGGTCTTCACCGTGTACCAGACCGGCCGCCGCTACCGCGTCACCCTTCTCGCCGGGCATGCCAAGTCCTGGGGCGAGCAGGCGCTCGGCACCACCGTGCGCGGTGTCGCACTCCGCGGCGACGAGCCGTGGGAGATCGCCGTCGAAGAGTACGAGACGGCCCGGGCCCCCTACCGGGGCGAGGCCGGCTTCGAGCAGGTGCTCGTGGCCGCGCGGGCCGATTTCGACTCGTTCCGGGACGCGGTGGCGCCCTGGCGCAGCGACCGGACGCCCGGTGCGGAGCTGGCCGCCTACGTCCTGTGGTCGGCCACGGTCCGTCCGGCCGGGTTCGTCACCCGCCCCGCGGTGCTGATGTCCAAGCACTGGATGGACAAGGTCTGGAGCTGGGACCACTGCTTCAACGCCATCGCCCTGGCCGGCGGGCTGCCGGAGCTCGCCCGGGACCAGTTCCGGCTGGTGTTCGACCACCAGGACGCCGCCGGGGCGCTGCCCGACTCGGTCACGCACTCGGAGGTCCTGTACAACTTCGTCAAGCCGCCCATCCACGGCTGGGCGCTGGCACGGCTGCGTCCGCCGGAGGACGGCGAGACCGCCGAGGTGTTCGGGCTGCTGGAGCGGTGGACCTCGTTCTGGCTGACCCGGCGGCGCGTTCCCGGTCACGAGTTCGCCCACTATCAGCACGGCAACGACAGCGGCTGGGACAACGCCACCACCTTCGACCCGGAGCGCGTCGTCGAGACCGCGGATCTGGCGGCCTTCCTCGTCCTGCAGATGCGGGAGCTCGCCCGCCTGGCCGCCGAGCTCGGTCGCGCGGACGCGGCCGCCGCCTGGAGACGAGAGGCCGACCGCATGCGCGAGGCGCTGCTGGCCGAGCTGTGGGACGGCGACCGGTTCGTGGCGCGCAGCGCACACACCGGACGCACGTGGTCCAGTTCGAGCCTGCTCGACCTGATGCCGATCGTCTTGGGGGAGGAGCTGCCGGAGCCCGTACGGGCGTCGCTGGCCGCCCGCATCGAGACCCACCTGACCGAGTTCGGGCTGGCCACCGAGCTGCCCGGCTCACCCGGCTACCAGGACGACGGCTACTGGCGCGGGCCGATCTGGGCGCCCTCGACCGTCCTCATCGAGGACGGCCTGCGCCGCGCCGGATACCCGGACCTGGCCGACGAGATCAGCGCCCGGTTCCGTGTCCTGTGCGAGAAGTCCGGGTTCGCGGAGAACTTCGACGCCCGCAGCGGTGCGGGCCTGCGCGACCGCGCCTACACCTGGACCGCGAGCGCCTACCTCATCCTCGCCGCGGCCCACGAACACCGGCTCACGCCTGCCGATCCACGGGAGGTGAGCGGCTGCTGAAATCCCTCGCCGCGCGGGGCCGGCCGCGCGGCGAGGGTGGTTCATC
>NZ_JBDJAW010000094.1 GCF_039649665.1 Microbispora sp. ZYX-F-249
TGTTCCCGACACTTCCCCCAGCCCCACCCCGCCGGTCAGCCCGAGCCCGACCCCACCGGTCAGCCCGAGCCCCACGCCGCCGGTCAGCCCGTCGCCCGGCGACTCGCCGGAGCCGGGCGGATGCAGCGCGACGATCCGTACGGTCAACTCCTGGCCAGGCGGCTTCCAGTCCGAGGTCACCGTCAAGGCCGGCAACTCGTCGGTCAGGGGCTGGACGGTGAACTGGAGCTGGTCCGGCTCGCAGTCCATCACCCAGCTGTGGGGCGGCGTCAAGTCCGGCTCCGGCGCGGCGGTCACCGTGCGCAACGAGTCGTGGAACGGCACGCTGCCCGCCAACGGCACCACCACCTTCGGTTTCACCGCCAACGGCAGCGCCGTCACGCCGGCCCTGACGTGCAGCGCCTCCTGACCGGCGAAACCGCGATGACGCGCTCCTGACCAGGAGGAGCGCCGAGGGCACCCCCGCCACCCGCGGGGGTGCCCGCGCGCACTCACCTGCCGCACAGGGCCGTCTGGATCGCCGCATCGAGATGGTTCTCCGCGGCGTCGGAGGGGAGCGGGGTCCGGGTGACGGCGATCGCGGCGGCACGGCCGTCATCGGTGACCGAGTTCCAGGTCGAGTAGCCGGGAATGTCGCCTCCGTGTCCCCAGCTCTGACCGCCGCATCTCAGCGGCCGGCGGAACAGCCCGAGCCCGTAGCCCTTGCCGGGTGCGCGTGGGGATATGGCGACCGTGCGGCGCATCTGCCTCAACTGCTCGGGCCTGAGCAGCTTGCCCTGGACGACGGCGCCGAAGAAACGGTTGATCTCGGACGGGGTGGAGACCATCTGCCCGGCCGCCCAAGCCCACGAGGGATCCAGGTCGGTCATGTCGACGAGCGGTTTGCCGGGGTCCTGCTGGTAGCCGTCCGGGTGGGGCCCCCTGAGGCCTCGCTCGCCGGCGGCGGGAAAGTAGGTGTGGCGCAGACCGAGCGGTCTGATCACCCGGTTGGTGATCGCCTCGGCCACCGGGCGGCCGGTGACCCGCTCGACGAGCAGCCCGGCGACGATGTAGTTGGTGTTCGTGTACTTCCACCGGGTGCCGGGCGAGAAGGCCGGCTTCTGCTGTAGAGCCATGTCCAGCAGCCGGCGGGGTTCGTAGTAGTCGTACTGGTACGGCGCGACGGCCAGGTCCAGGAACGCCGTGTACTCGGGCAGGCCGCTGGTGTGCTGCAGCAGTTGCCGCACGGTGACGCGGCGGCCGTCGTTCCCGTTCCCTCGGATGAGGCCGGGCAGATAGGTCTCGACCGGCGCGTCCAGCCGGACCTTTCCCTCGCCCGCCAGTTGCAGGACGACCACGGAGACGAAGGTCTTGGTGTTGCTGCCGATCCGGACCTCCCCGTCCACCGGCGCCCCGGCTCTGGTCCGCAGGTCGCCCACGCCCGCCGTGTAGGTGCGGACACGCCCGTCCCTGCCCCGTACGGCGGCGAGGGCGGCCGGAAATCCGTCCTTGCGCACCAGGTCGTCCAGCAGCTTCTGCATGACGTCGGCTCCGGGCCGCACCCGGGGCGCCGCCGCGGGCGCCTGGACGGCGAGGACGGCGAGCACGGCGAGGCACGCGCCGGCGCGCCGGCGTAAGCGGGAACGCGCGCACGTGAGACGCGACGTGGAACACCCCATGGCCCACCTCGCAAGCACAGGATGTGTGTCGGGGGCGTACCCAGGGGACGCGCCCGGAACCGGAACACTCCGCTCGGGTTCGGCCGGTGGCAGGCGGACACGTCGTGCCGGGGCCGCGCGCACCCCGGCGGGGCGGCGGCGCGGCGTGGCACCGATCGAGCCGTCGTGCGGACGTCTCCGCACGACGGCTCCTCGTCGTGTTACGGAGCCCAGGCGGCGGTCACGGCCCAGCTCACGTCCTCGGCGTACGAGGCCGGGTTGTCGTAGGGATGCGCGCCGCCGTCGGAGGCGACCCAGACCTCCTCGGCGTAGTGCCGGACGTTCCCGCCCAGCTCGTTGAGCGACGCCAGGAGCACGCTCCCCGGGGTGCTCCCGGGCTGCGCGCAGAAGGTGGCGTCGCGACGGAACAGGTCACCGCCGTCCGGGGCGTCCAGACGGACCCGGAAGTTGGAATGCCGCAGGTAGCGGCCCGGATAGTTGCGCGACTCCAGCGAATAGCAGGTCGGGTCGGCCAGGCCGCGCCGTACGACGAAGGTGGCGTCGGACTTCAGCAGGGCGTCGCTTCCGGCGGTGACCACGTCGGTGCGGGCCAGGCTGTCGCGGTGCCGCAGGTAGCGGTCGGTGAACCCCGCGGTGGTGACCCGGAACGACCGGGCCTGGTCCAGCGGCAGCCCGGCGCCGCTGCGCCACAGCGGGACGGTCACCGCCCAGGTGGTGTCGGCCGCGAAGCTCGCGGCGGCGTCCCAGGGATTGGCGCCGCCCTGCTTCGCCACGTAGACGAGCGCGTTGTGGTGGCGGACGAAGTAGCCGCGCAGGTTGTAGGACTCCAGCCTGGTCCCGCCCTGCCCCTCCCGCGGGCAGAACGTCGCGTCGGCCGCGAACAGGGCCGTGCCGTCCTGCCGGTCCCGGCGCAGCCGGTAGTCGGAGTGGCGCAGATACTCGCCGGGGAAGTCGCGCGACTCGAACGACACGCACGAGGAGTCGGCCAGGCCCGGGCGCGTCCAGAACGTCGCGTCCTGCTTGGCCAGGTCGGCGCTTCCGCCGTCGATCACATCGGTGCGTGCGAGCCCGTCCTGGTGGCGCAGGTAGCGCGTGGTGTAGCCGGGCGTGGTCACCCGCAGCGACACCGGCTCGCCCCGGGGGACGTCGGTGCCCGCCGCGACCGCCAGCAGGCGCCGGTTGGCCTCCCGCACGCGCGACTCGGTCATCTTGAGCACCCGGCGGTCGTAGGTGTAGAACCCGTTGACCTCGTTCTCCACGTCGTACGGCTCCGTGTAGACCGAGGCGGACAGCCCGCGGGTGTGCACGAGCCGTTCCACCTGCCTGGTGATCTCGACGTACCGGTTGGTCAGCGACCCCTCGTCGGGGTACAGGTCGCCGTAGGCGAATCCGGCGCCGGGCTGGTACTCGTGGCCCTGGACGCGCCGGCCGAGGCCGCCGAACTCGCCGAGCACGGCGATCCGGGTGGCCGTTGGAAGCCGGGTGTCACCCTCTCCGGGCACCTGGTACCAGTGGTCGTCGATCACGTCGCCGTTCGTGGGCTCCGGGTCGGAGACGCAGCAGTTCGACCCGGAGTCGTGGTCGATCAGCCGGGTGGGGTCGATGGAGCGGACCAGGTCGACGATGCGCTGGTTGTCGTACTCGCCCCAGCCCTCGTTGAACGGGACCCACATCACGATCGACGTGATGCCCTTGAGCTGCTCGACGATCCTGCGCAGCTCCGACTCGTAGTTGGCGTGGCTGCGCTCCGGCGGGTCGTCCACCGCGTCCAGCGAGGGCATGTCCTGCCACACCATCAGTCCCAGTTTGTCGGCCCAGTAGTACCAGCGGGCGGGTTCGACCTTGATGTGCTTGCGGACCATGGTGAAGCCCAGGGCCTTCTGCCGCTCCAGGTCGAAGCGCAGCGCCTCGTCCGTCGGCGCGGTGTAGACGCCGTCCGGCCAGTAGCCCTGGTCGAGGGTGCCGAGGTGGAACACGAACTTCCCGTTCAGCACCGGGCGCAGCACGCCGCCGACGACCGCCTTGCCGATCGACCGCATGCCGAAGTAGCCGGTCACGACGTCGCCGCCGCCGGAGCCCGTCAGCGTGACGCGCAGGTCGTACAGGAACGGGTCGTCCGGCGACCACAGGCGGGCGTTCGGGACGGGGACGCGGATGTGCGCGCCGACCGCGCCGGTGGCCGAGCCGACGACCGTGCCGCCGCTCAGCACCTCGGCCCTGGCCTGGCCGCCGGTGCCTTGCACGACGAGGTCGAGCACCCCGGCGGACACGTCGGGCGTGGTGTCGAGCCGGGTGACGTGGGCGGCGTTCACCGGTTCGAGCCACACCGTCTGCCAGATGCCCGACGACGCGGTGTACCAGATGCCGCCCGGGTTGCGGCGCTGCTTGCCGATCGGGAACGTGCCGCCGTCGACCGGCGAGGACACCCCGACGATCAGCTCGTTGTCCCCCGGCCGCAGGGCGGAGGTGATGTCGAAGGAGAAGGCGTCGTAACCGCCGGTGTGCCGGCCGGCCTGGACGCCGTTCACCCACACCCGCGTCTCCCAGGTGACCGCCCCGAAGTTGAGCATCACCCGGCGCCCGGACCAGCCGGACGGCACGGTGAACGTCCGCCGGTAGAACATGGCGTCCTCGTGACGCTTGATCCCCGACAGCGCCGACTCGATCGGGTACGGCACGAGCACGCCCTCGGGCAGCGTCCGGCCGATCGGGGGCGAGTCGAGGTCCGGTGCGCCGGCGAACTCCCACACGCCGTTGAGGTTGAGCCAGTCGGGCCGTACGAGCTGGGGCCGCGGGTAGTCGGGCAGGGCGTTGGCGGGGGAGACCTGGGCGGTCCAGGGGGTGGACAGGGGCGGCGTCTTCGGCTGCCAGACCGCGGCGGACGCGGCGGGTGCGGTGAGGACCGGGCAGACCGCCGAGAGGAGGAGGGCGGTCGCGGCGGCGAGAACCCGGCGAAGTGAGATCATCGGCATCAGCCCCGCCGCCACTTCTGGTTGGCGCCGCCGTGGCACTCCCACTGGATCAGCCGGGCGCCGTCGCCGGCGTTCCAGCCGTCGATGTCGACGCACTTGCCGGACTGCGGGTTGACCAGGTCACCGGCCGCGCTGAGCACGAACTGCTGAGCGGGGTTGCCGCTGCAGGTCGCGATCTGGATCACCGCGCCGTTGTCCCTGGACCCCCAGGCGACGTCCATGCACAGGTTGTTCTGCGTGCGCAGCGTGCCGCCGGTGAACGTCCATCTCTGTGCGATCGTGCCGTTGCACGTGTACATCTGCAGCGGCGCGCCGTCGCGGAAGTCGGCGCCGGGCACGTCGACGCACTTGCCGTTGAGGGCGCTGATCAGCGAGCTCGTGTCACCGCCGGTGGTGGTGAGGCTCAGGCCGTACGCGCCGAGGATCTCGTTGACCGGCTGAAAGAAGGTGACGCCGCCGGTGGAGCAGTTGCCCGAGGCGCCGGAGGTGACGCCCTGGGCCTGGTCGCCGGAGATGTAGGCGCCGCCCGAGTCGCCCCCCTCGGCGCACGCGGAGGTCTGGGTGAGCCCGTAGACCAGTGAGCCGGAGTAGTTCACGGTGACGTTCTTGGCCTGGACGACCCCGCAGCGCCAGCCGGTGGTGCGTCCGGAGCGGCAGATGGACGCCCCGACCGGGACCTCCTGGGAGCCGGCCACCGGGACGGTGCCCCCGCCGTAGTTGTTGACCCAGGGCCGCGGCGTCCAGTCGCCGTTGGTGCGCACCCAGGCGTAGTCGTCGCCGGGGAACGACGAGGCGGCGAAGGCGCCCTGGGCGACGTTGTTGTAGCCCATCGTCGGGTTTCCGGCCCGCCCGCAGTGCCCGGCCGTGACGAACCCGCTGTTGTTCACGGAGAACCCGACGGAGCACAGCACGTTGCCGTTGACGACGTACTGGTCGCCGCCCCGGAGGTCGTACACGAGGTGTGGGGCCTGGGCGACGGCGATCCGCGTCGCCGCCGCGTCCGCGGACGCGGCCCGCACGAAGCCTTCCGCCGCCGCACGGTCGGCCGCCGACACCACGACCGTGTTGGCGGCGGGGTCGACGTACCAGCCGTAGACGCCCGTCCCGGCACGTCCGGCCGCCCGGTCGAGCGCGGCCTTGACGTCGTCGAGCTGCCTGTCGCTGCGCTTCACGGAGACGGGGATCGCACCTGCCGCGCGCACGCGCTCGGCCTCGCCCGCGTCGAGGACACCGGCGGCCAGGCGCTGCCGCGCGGGGTCGTACCAGGCGCCCGCGAAGCGGTCGCCGAGCTCGGCGCGGACCCGGCGCTCGACGGCCGCCGCGGCGGCCTCGTGCGTCTGGCGGGCCCGCGCCTGTTCGGGGGTCAGGCGCAGATCGCGCTGCAGCGCCTGCTGCATCGTCACCGTGGTGCCGGTGGAGGGGGCAGCGGGAGCGGGCGGGGGGACGGGGGAGGGGACGGCGTGTGCGGGCACGCCGGGGAGGACGAGCGCGACGGCGAACACCGCCACGCCGGTCAGCACGGTCAGTCTCACGGCAGTCCTTCTGGGGGGTGGACGAGACGTGAGAGCGCTCTCTGAAAAGAACCTTTACAGTGGTGTGGCCGTCCGTCAAGACCCAACATTTCCCCACATATCCCGCCACTGAGCGGTGTTTCTGGCTGGACGGCGCGGGGCGGTGGACGGTCAAGTCGAGCGGGTGCAGGCCGGGATGAACCGGCGTGTCATGAAGTCAGTCTGCCGGACGCGATGGACAGGGCATCGGGTTCGCTCTCACCATGTCGCCGCTGACCGG